>NZ_KE384622.1:10884-42131 GCF_000426905.1 Dolichospermum circinale AWQC131C | reverse complement strand
CCTACTGAGTCTTGTATGGCTACGCCACGCAAGCTATCAAAAATCAAATATTATTCCTATATAACGTCAGTTACTACTTAAAAAACAACTGACCACTGACCACTGACAACTATTTCCCCGTAAGTTTGACTAGTCCAATACCACCAAAGTATAGCCCTAAAACTGCACCTGCTAAAAGACTTTGGGTTAAAGGATCTGTAGAAGGTGTTAAAATCGCTCCTAAAACCACTGATACCATAATTACATAACGCCAGCCTTTTAACATGATTTGTGAAGAAACAATTCCCAAGGAAGCCAGCAATAATTGAATAACTGGAACTTGGAATGCTAGTCCGGTAGTGAATAATAATAACAGCACAAATTCAAAATACTTGTCAATTGACCAAAGTTGCTCCACAACCTCAGCACCATAGTTAATGAAGAATTGCAAAGCAGCAGGGATGAGAGCAATATACGCAAATACTAATCCACATAGAAATAGCACGCTTGACCCTAGCACTACAGGAATGACTAAACGACGTTCCCGCACTGTCAGTCCAGGCAGCACAAATTGGATGATTTGATAGAGAATAAAGGGTGTAGTTAAGATTAAACCACCATAAGCGGCGACTTTCATGGAGACAAAGAAAAATTCTCCCGGTGCTAATTGCAGAAATTTAACGCCGTGAGCAGGAACTTCTAGTAATTGTACCAGGGGTTTGACTCCGATAAAACAACCGACAATACCGACTACCACAACTATCAGGGAATAGAAAATTCTTTGTCTCAACTCCTCTAAGTGGTCAAAAATTGACATTTCTACTTCCCCCGGTAACTCATCTAAGGGGTTAATAGCTGGTTCTCTCGATCCTTCTGGGTTGAGGTCGGGGGAATTTATAGTATCTACGTCTTGTGAAGAGGTCATGAGTAAGAAATGAAAGGAAACATTTGTGAGGCAATATTCGTTAACTATTTTGACACTCTTATTAAAAATAGGCTCAAAAACTCTTGAAGTTGTCGTTAACTCAGGAAAATCACTCTATTGATTTTATTGATTTTTGGTAGCATTTGCATATTTATTTTTATTTTCCCATTTTTAACTTTATGAAATTAGAGTATTAATTATTGCAAATGCTGTTGAGCCAATTGCTAAATTAATACTACCGAATTAATCAGTATTAATTGCAGATAAAATCTCATTCCCTAATTTATTAAATGGCTGTATAGCTTATTTTAAATAGGTATTTAGTGCTTTTACACATATAAGCTATAAAAACGATAGAAATCAAAGAGTATATTTTTTACAATATTTTATATGTTGACGCATAATATTCATATTTGTTTCTTGTAAAAAAAACTTTTTTTATCCGGGTTTTACTCATCAGATTTGCATAAGTAGAAAGAACGTTATCTTGTGGCTAAATTCACTCTACCGGGGGGTAAGAGTAAATTTAGCAGTTACGGATCTGATTTTGATCTGTGAATGAATGAAAACAACGACTTGTTGATCTCAATTGCGGAGAAATCCAAGATATAGCAGGGGTAAAACCCAGTAAAAATCTAGATTTACTCGCTTAAATCAACAAAAATAGACTAATGCGACTGAAAATTGCACCATTTCTAGTATCGAATTAGACACTAGAGACAGGGTTCCTTTGGCAATTTTGAGAATTATTAGTTCGTGTACAGGTTTTCACGCTCTTGATGACGTTGCTGATTACACAATCATCAATGGAAATTCAATCTCTATATGAAAAACATAATTGGTTTAGGACTAATGGTATTGTCGGTCTATCTATACAATGCCAATGCTTGTTTTGCAGGTAACAAGCTATCCGTCGACAAGATTCACATTAGCGAAAATAATACTCAATTACAGCTAGTGGCAAATCCGTCTGACAGAAGTGACCAAACAGGAGATTGTATCCGTAAAGGTCAATGCAAGGATTAACATCATCTTGCACCTGACGAATAAAGGGGTAAATTATCAGAAAATCAGCGATAAGACTACCTGATTTTTATGGTTTCTTATCGCTAAATCAAGATTTTGGTATGGCAGAATATTATCTGCTGTCATCAAATTAGATTAATTTTTATTAGTGTTTATTAGTGGAAGATGGGAAGTTAGGCGTGTTGCTCTTGATAAATATTAGTTTTAATATAAGTAAGTAATCTGTTAATGATTCAGTGTTCTCTTGTTTTGATCAACGAATGTTGACTCCGCGTATATTTAGACCCAGGAGTGTGAATGTTTAAGATCAGATTATGAAGAAAAAGATAAAATTATTTGTACTTCTATACCTGATTATTGCGGATAAGTCTGATTTTTCACTGTAAAAAGAAAATGACAAGTGGTGTCATAACCATTACAGTGTAAACAGGATTTTTATGCTTCTTAATTTAGAAAGATTTTATCAAGCTTGTAATCCTTCTCGGCCTTTGATGATTGAGAATTTAGACGACCGGAGCTATTATATTGATTTTGCTTCAGTTCGTGGGGGTAAGATAATTGAGGCTTTGCTGCGGACTATTACCAGAATTTCCCCTAATATACCAACTTGTCAATTATTTACCGGACATTTGGGTTGTGGGAAATCAACGGAACTGTTAAGGCTCAAAGCAGAGTTAGAAGCGCAAAATTTTCATGTAGTCTATTTTGAGTCCACCCATGTTTTAGAGATGGTGGATATAGATATTACAGATATTCTTTTAGCGATCGCTGGTTTGGTCAGTAAAAGCATGGAAGCAATGAAACTCCGTGTCCAACCTACGTACTTTACTAAATTGTTTGGTGAGGTGATAAATTTTTTGCAAACACCGATAGAATTAGGTGTAGAAGCCGAATTATCCGTAGGTATTGGTAAAATTACAGCCAAAACCAAAGAAAGTCCACACTTACGCAGACGATTAAGAGACTATCTAGAACCACGGACAGAAAATATCCTGCAATCAATTAACACAGAACTAATAGATCGGGCCAATTTAGAACTAAAAGCTAGGGGTAAAAAAGGATTAGTAGTCATTGTTGATAACTTAGATAGAGTGGCCATCCGTCCATTACCTTCTGGGCGATCGCTACCGGAATACTTATTTATTGATCGAGGAGACCAATTACGAAAACTGAATTGCCATATAGTTTATACTATACCTTTAGCACTAACATTTTCCAACGATAGCGCCCAACTACAACATCGTTTAGGGGGGGGACTAGCGCCGAAAATATTACCAATGATCCCAGTGCGTCAACGTTCTGGGGAAATTAACATAGAGGGACTAGAACTAATGCGACAAATGGTATTAGCAAGAGCATTTCCCCACAGTTCACCTCCAGAGCGTCTGAATTTAATTACCCAATTATTTGACAATAGTGATAGTCTAGATAGACTATGCTTGATTAGTGGTGGTCATGTCCGCGACCTGTTAGGATTACTATTTGATTGTTTACGAGAACAAGATCCACCCTTTGACAGAAATTCTGTAGAATTGGTAATCCGAAGACAACGAGATTATCGTGCTAATGCCATTGATATGAATGAGAGTGAATTGATATTTCAGGTAATCCAAGAACAACGAGTTAAAGGAGATATAGAGTACGATCTTTTATTACGTAGTTTATTTGTATTTGAGTATCGTGATCACCAAGGAGTTTGGTTTGCAATTAACCCAGTTTTAGCAGAAACCGAAAAATTTAAATCATGGTTAAAAAACAGCAAGCAGATGATATAATCACTGTGAATAAACAGTCATTACGTAGTTTACACAGAGCCATTACCTTTTCTAAAAATCAGTTTTCAGTCATCTTGTTGTGTTGTAACTATAAGTTTTTGCATGAGTTAATCCAGCAACAACTAGTAGAAATTGGTTGGGGAAGTGACAAAATTCAAACTATCACTTTAGATAAAAAAACCACAAGTTTATATACAACAATTCAATCACAACTCAGCTTAACCCAACCTGCTGGATTAATGATTATTGGGTTTGAATTAGTTGATGAAATAGACGATCTTTTGCGTTCCATTAATCAAATCCGGGATGAATTTCGCAAATGCTGTCAAATGCCCATGATTTTCTGGATAAATGATCAAATTTTAGCTAAAATTTGGCAGTTAGCTCCTGATTTTGCCAGTTGGGCTGCCACACCAATTAGATTTGAAATGAATTCCCAGGGGTTGCTAGAATTTTTGCAACAAGAAACAGAAAATTTGTTTACTGAAATTTTGGAAGGTGACTATACTCAAAGCAATCATCTCAGGTTAGAAAAAATCTGGACAAATAAGAATCAAATTCATTATGCAATTTTTGAATTGGAGAACTGGGGAATAGAAATAGGATCAGAATTAAAATCCAGTTTAGACTTTGTTTTTGGTATAGATGATTATATCAATAATCGAATTTATTCTGCTTTAAATAATTTTCAAAAAAGTTTGCACTTTTGGGATCAACAGGAAAATTTATTCACTGAAGGAGAAAATACAGATATTGATTATAAGTATCCTTTGAAAAAGGCAATTTTATTGTTGTACATTGGACTATGCTTTTATCGTCTTGCTAAACAAAATAAAAGAGCAAGTCAGTGTAATTTGCAATCAGCTAAAATAAGTATTTCGCAATCCTTTGAGATATTAGAACTTACTGGACATAGGAAATTAGTATCTGAATTTATTAAGCAATTAGCAGAAATTTTATATATTTTAGAAGAATGGACAGAATTACAAGTTATTGCTGAAAAATCCCTAGAATTACATCGAATATATGGACAGAAAATTCAATTAGCTTGTGATTATAGTATTTTAGCACATATAGCTTTGCATAATTCAAATTCGATGCAGGCTAGTATTTTAGCATATACATCATTAATATACCTAGAAGAAGCCAAAAAGAACGAGGAAATAAATCATTATTTATTACCTCTGCTATTAGAACAAATTTATATGTTAACCTTAGCCCAAGCACTTAATAATCTGGGAAAAATAACGGTAGCAAAAGAATATATAGATCAAGCATCTTACAAATTATTATTGGCTTTAGAAAGTAGTGAATATGAATATGATATCTATCGTTATATTAACTTATTGGATCTTTTGAAATCTCTATACTTTCAAGCGGGTCGGTATCTTCAAGCTCATATCATTAAACAAAAACTCAATTCTCTAGATCAACAATATGGTTTTGTGCCATTTATCGGCGCTGGATGTTTAAAACCGCAGAAAAAAGTCACCAACTCCGGTTTAATATCTAAGTTGGGAAATAGTACCATAGCTTTAGAAATTACTGCTTCAGGCAGAGAATATAATGTTAATAACTTAATTGGTAGAATTAGCCGTGCTGACCAAAAATTGATAATTATCCATGGACAATCAGGTGTGGGTAAAAGTTCTCTAGTCACTGCTGGCTTAGTTCCCGCACTGCAAAACCGTAGTGTAGGTGATCAAATTGCGGTACCAGTTGTTGTCCAACTATATAAAAATTGGTTAAAAGAATTAGGGAAATCCTTAACTAAAGCCATGTTAAAAATGGCGAATAAATCAGCCATAGAAATAGAATCTCCCATTGATATTCAACCAGATATGAATGTTGATATCATTTACCAAAAACTACGAAAAAATGCAGATAATCATCTAATTACAGTTTTAATCTTTGACCAATTTGAAGAATTTTTCTTTGGTGATACAGACGGTCATAAAAAACAAGAATTTGATAAATTTATTAGCGATTGTTTAACAATATCATTTGTAAAAGTTATTCTGACTTTGCGTGAAGATTATTTACATCGTCTGCTAGATTTTAAATATGTTTCATCAATAGAAGCAGTTAATAATAACATATTGTCCAAAAATATTCGTTATCAACTTAATAATTTTTCCCCTGAAAATGCCAGACAACTTATTGAAAATCTAACTGAACGTTCCCATAAATTACATCAACAATCACAACTTAAATTAGAACCAGCCTTAATTGATGCTTTACTGGCTGATTTGTCTTCAGAAGTTGGTGAAGTTCGCCCCATAGAATTGCAATTAGTGGGCGCACAATTACAAGCTAAATGTATAACTACACTGGCACAATATCAACCCTATCGGCCAAAGAAGTTAATTCAGGAATATATCCAAGAATTAATTAAAGAATGTGGACAAGAAAATGAACGGTCTGCTCTACTAGTTTTATATTTATTAACTGACGAAAATCATAAGAGACCCTTTAAAACCTATGCAGAATTAAAAGTAGAATTGTCAGAATTAGGAGACTCCAGTAATTTGGATCTAATTTTGAGTATTTTAGTTAATTCAGGATTGGTTGTTATCTTTCACAATTCTCCCAAGCAATATCAATTAATTCACGATTACCTAGTAGACCTAATTCGTCATTTAGAAAAACAGGAATCTGGACTACAAACACAAATTAATCAATTGCGAGATAAGATAAAAAATAGCTATCAAGAAATTGAATGGCTCAGAAGTGAATTAAGCAAAACAGAAGAGAAGGTTACTTTAGTAGAGATTCAAAATCAACAGGGAGATAATTTACTTACAGAAATAAGAGAATTACGTCAGCGAGAGGAAGAAACTCAAATAGAGATTGAACGCTTAAGAACTGAACTAAGAGAAAAAGAGTTAATTGAAAAATTAGTAGAGAGCCAAAAAAAACAACATTTAAATGCAATTAGGTTAAATATGGCTTTGAAAATTGCTTTAACAGCTTCTATTATTGCCATTTTTAGCTTGGCTAGTTCTGTAATTACTTCTAGGAATAGTGAAATACAAACCTTAAGTGCATCTAGTGAAACTTTATTTGCTGCTCAAAAAGGTATTAATGCTCTCAAAGAAAGTTTAAAAGCGGGTCAAGCATTAAAAAAAACTTTATGGGTAGATGCTTCTACTAGAGAAAAAGCACTAACCGCAATGTACCAAGCAATTTATGGAGTCAAAGAACGCAACCGCTTAGAAGGTCATTTATCGGCGGTGAAAACGGTAACATTTAGCAACGATAAATCCTTAATAGCTTCCGCTGGTGCGGATACAACAATTAATCTTTGGAGTCCTTGCGGTCTTTTATTAAAAACTTTATCGGGTCATGAATCTGTAATCAATAGTGTTAATTTCAGTCCTGATAGTCAAATGCTAGTTTCTGCTAGTCAAGACAAGACAATTAAACTGTGGAATCGTAACGGTGAGTTACTAAAAACTTTACTAAGTCATAGTGCTGTAGTCAATAGTGCTAGTTTCAGTCCTGATGGTCAAATTATCGCATCTGCAAGTACAGATCAGACAATAAAATTGTGGAGTCGAGAAGGTAAACTAATCAAAACTTTACTAGGTCATAAAGATGCTGTTTTAGCTGTAGCTTGGTCTAGTGATGGTAAAATTTTGGCTTCTAGCAGTAGCGATAAAACAATAAAATTGTGGAATCGAGATGGTAAACTAATTAAAACTTTACCAGCCCACGAAGATGCTGTTGTCGCCATAGATTGGTCTGGTGATGGTAAAATTCTGGCTTCTGGGAGTTTAGATAAAAAAATCAAATTATGGAATCGAGAAGGTAAATTACTGAAAACTCTGGCTGGACACAGCGGTGGTGTTATCGCTGTCAATTTTAGTCATGATGCTCATACTCTGGCATCTGCTAGTATGGATGAAACAATTAAAATTTGGAATCTAAATGGTAATTTATTAGGAACACTACGAGGACATAATAATTGGGTAAATAGCGTCAGTTTCAGCCCTGACGGCCGAAGTTTAGCCTCTGGTGGTAAGGATAAAACTATTATTTTATGGCGTTGGGATAGTTTAATTTTGCGTAATCCCCAGGAAAATAACGATTGGGTAACAAGTATTAGTTTTAGTCCTGATAGTAGTATTGTTGCAGGTGCTAGTCGGGACGAAACTATAAAAATCTGGAATCGAGATGGTAAATTACTCAAGACTTTGGTGGGTCATCATGATCAAATTTGGGGTGTGGCCTGGTCTGGTGACGGTAAAATTCTCGCTTCTGGGAGTAAGGACAAAACTATAAAATTGTGGAACCGGGATGGTAAATTTTTAAAAACTTTGGTTGGTCATGATGATACGGTTTTATCTGTAGCCTGGTCTAGTGACAGTAAAATTCTGGCTTCTGGGAGTAAAGACAAAACTATAAAATTGTGGAATCGGGATGGTAAATTATTAAAAACTTTGATTGGTCATACTGATGCTATTAACTGGGTTAGTTTTAGTCCGCATGGTAAATTATTAGCTTCTGCTAGTGATGACAAATTGGTTAAACTCTGGACAAGTGAGGGCGAAATCATCACAAATTTAACAGGCCATACTCGCGGAGTTCATGGTGTAGCATGGTCACCTAGTGGTAATGTTTTAGCTTCGGTTAGTTTTGATGGTATGGTCAATATTTGGGGTGAGAATGGTAAATTAATAAAAACACTGACGGGATCTGGTGATGGTTTTATTGGTGTTAGTTTTAGTCCAGATGGTAAAACTTTAGCAGTAAACAGTGATCGTCAGGTTAAATTGTGGAATAGAGAGGGCGTTTTACTCATGTCTTTAAAAGGTACTGATGAAGAGTTAACGGGCGTTAGTTTTAGTCCAGATGGTAAGATGTTAGCTGCTGGTAGTAGTGGAGGTAGGATAATTCTCAGGAAATTGTCAGATATTACATTAGAAAGTTTATTAAGAAGTAATTGCGATATATTAAATGATTATTTACTATATAATCTTAATATGACTAGAGGAGATGCTAATGGTGATCAAAGTTATCGTAATTGGTGTGAGAATAATTAGTAGGACTTACGCAAGTGAAATCCTGCCAATAAACAGATTGTTGATATCTGACGCACCCTAATTAGGTGCAAGCAATAATAATTATTAATTAACAATAATCACAACTCAAAACTGAGAAATGACTATGGAAATTACTTTTTTACCAGATGATGTTACTGTTAATGCTCAAGTGGGAGAACCTTTATTAGATGTAGCAGAACGGGCTGGGGTGTCAATTCCCACGGGTTGTCTGATGGGTACTTGTCATGCTTGTACGGTAGAATTGGATGATGGGGAAATTGTCCGGGCTTGTATTACCGCAGTTCCACCCAGAAGAGAGAAATTAACCATACATCTTTTTAGTGATCCAAGTTGGTGATTATTAGAAATTTAGTAAAAATTATAGCGTATTAACATTAGGCTGAGGTACGCTTTTGGCGGTCAGGATGCCTGCACTACAAGATTTTTATTATATGTGTAACTCATAATATCGCCAACTCCTGTAAATATGCGTCCCTAGAAACCGTTGTAGGGACAATTCATGAATTGTCCTTACAACCTTGACGAGAGGTATTTAATTATGCAATTCTGATTTTATAAATTTTGTCAACTACCCTGAGATAGTTGGATAAATAAAAATTAGTGTTTAACTATGATAATGTCATTAAACCGAACAGAAAGTGATGTTTAAACTCTATTATAGAATATGCGGCAATCTACCCCTGACAATTACAAAAATTACCAAAATCACCAAGATTTGATCCGACAACTGATAACTTTATTAGCTGTTGTTGGTTCTTTTTTAGTGAATATAGCATTAAACATTTTTCCACCCTATGGACTTTCCTTAGATGCGGTTTATGAAAAATTTTACAAAGGTGTACTGATTATCCCTGCTAACTATGCTTTTGGGATATGGGGACTAATTTATTTAGGATTATTCACTTTAGCAATTTATCAATTTCTCCCCTACAAAAGAAAAGATGAAGACTTACGAAAGACAGGATATTTATTAGTTATTACTTGTATTTTTCAAAGTATTTGGTTGTATTTATTTCTATCTAGATTTTTTATCTTGTCTGTGGTGGCCATGTTCGGTACTTTAGCACCACTAATGGTTATTTATCATCTTTTGCGTATTGGCAGAAAACGAATATCTGGGAGAAAAAAGTTATTTTTACATATTCCTGTGAGTATTTATCTGAGTTGGACTAGTGTTGCAACTATGGTGAATGTGGCTTGTGTACTATATTTTTATGGTTGGAATGGTTGGGGACTTAATCATCAAGTATGGGCTGTGATCATGCTTGTGGTAGCTGCAACAATTGCGACTTTAATTATAATTAATTGCAATGATATTATTTATGTTTATGTGACATTTTGGATATTAATAGCGATCGCTATTAGACATAGTAGCATTGATTTAGTGAGAAATTTAGGGATATTTTTGCCGATTATTTGCCTGGTGGTGGCACTAATTAAACGTTCCCGTGATTAAATAAAGGCCAAAGTCAAAAATTACCCTGATCAAATTCTGACTCTTTGCGCCTTTGCGTGAGGTAAATGTCGTGATTGATGTTATTCTGTTTTTGAGACATCCATCTTTTAAATGATTAAACTTGGTAATTATGTGTTGTTTCGCGCAAAGATGCAAAGGCGCAAAGTGAAAATGTATTTAATTAGAATAAATAGGTAGTATCTCTAGTAATAGTTTTTTGTCAAGCATTATACTATTTAATACACAAATTAAAGACTAAAAGCCCACTTAATGGACAACACACCAATTACTCTTTATAGACAAGGAAATGCCAGTTCTCCCAGAATGGATAATGTTCGCCCTGATAAGGATATTGCTTGCTATGATAAAGATGGACAAGTATGGGTTGTGACCACGTTAGCAGATGGGGAATCAACAGGTGGAATATCAACATTTGCTAATCCAGGTTATGGTAAAAATTGGTGGCAATTACAAGCAGGAACAAAAATACCAGAACAGCTAGAATTAGTTAATGACTATGATAATCATTGGCTGTGGAAGCCCATTCAAGATATGCCATTGGAGGATTATAAAGAAGCATTACAACAGATAGGCACATATTTCTCTAAAGTTAATTAATAATAGTTACAGTCATCATGGGAAGGAATTAGCTATGGATTTATCATTTAAAGACATCAAATTCATGATTGAAGCTGTTGATAATTTGATGGTCAAATACCAAGAAAGAATCAATCAAATTGAAGACTCGGATGAATATGAAGATGAAGTTTCTGATCTAGGGAATGATATAATGTTTTTATCATCACTTCGTAAAAAAATAGATGATAGTTTAAACGATAGTCTGAATCCGAAAATAGATGCTAACGCTTTAACAAAATATGTCAGCAAGAGGAGAAAAGATATATGGAAAATCACAAAAATACCCACCCCAAAAACCCCAAAATCAATAAAACAATCATCAACCAATCTCCCCAGCGTACATATAAAGTCTGAGTTTGACGAGGATAAATAGTTTCTGCGTGGGTTTCATAGGTATTATATCCTGATTTCCATAAAGTTTCACCATGAGGATTAATAAATGCGGAATAGCCGGTATTTGTTGCCCTTACAGCCCATCTATCAGTTTCAATTGCCCGCATGATATCCTGGGCATGGTGTTGATTTGCCATTGCTGGCGTATAATGAGCATCATTAGCAGAACTGAGGATAAATTTCCCACCCATAGCAGCTTGATAACGGAAATTTTCCGCAAAAGCTGATTCATAACAAATACCAATAATCACCTTACCAAAAGGAGTATCAAAAATTTGATTAACTTGACCCGGAACTTGATGTGCTTCTAGTGGTGATAAACGTTGAATAATTCCTCCTAAAATATTTTCAAAAGGAATATATTCTCCCAATGGTACAAGTTTAGATTTATCGTAACGGCTGGTAATTTCTCCATTATTAATAACTGTAAATAAACTATTTGTATAACTACTTCCTTGTTCACCAAAAGCGCCTATCCAAGCTATAACACCCCGTTCTCGAATAGCAGCTAACAGAGGAGTTTGAGGTAAATTACGGGCAAAAATAGGTATAGAAGCTTCTGGAGTAAGAACAGCTTGGACACCTTGATTAGTTAAATTTAAATATCCTTGAGTGTAAGCTGTCATAGCCTGACGCAAACCTTGAGGAAGAACCTTAATTTTATTAGGAATATTACCTTGAATAATACCAATTTTTAAAGCTGTATTTGGGGTAAAATTCAGGGGGTTGTTATAGAGAATAAAGCCCATAAAATGGGAGGTAATTAATAGTGTGGTGGCTAGGATTAAGTAAGAATTAACGAACCACAGAGGCACAGAGGACACAGAGGTTTTTGGATGAGGTGTTCTTTCTGCTTTTGCGCTTTTGCGCCTTTGCGTGAGATATTCAGCAACAAAGCCATTAAAAGCGACAATTACCGCAGTGACAGTATTGGGTCCTGAAAGTTGTCCTAAATGGAGAATTACGAGATTGTATGCTGATTGAGTGTAAGCTAGAGAACTCCACCATAGGGGTCCGGTACTCCAGAGGCTTTCTAAGCTACACCAAATAGTTGTGCCAATGAGGACACGCAAATAAGGGTTTCCCCTGTCTAGACGCACCATTAAAGCCGCCCAAATAGAGACGAAAATTCCCCCCCAGAGGCTGATAAATGCCCAACAAAACAGGGTAATAGTTAAGCTCGGTAGCCAAGGGACACCCAGCCAGTCCATGGGATGAATACCTGTAATCCATGACAATGCGACACCGTGATAACCGATGCCCCAGATGAAGCCAAGAACAGGGGGAGATGAGTAATTTTTCTCTGTTTCTGGTGTAATTTTAACTAGTAGCATCCACAAGGGGGCTAGGGATACCCAGGCTAAGAACCATGCACCAATAGGGGCGACGGTTGTTCCCATGAATATGCCACTGAGAAGAGACAAGGTATAATATGTGATATTATTAGTAAATTTTAACGGTCTAAGTTTGATCATTTGCTGTAAATGAAATTGTCATTTTTAAAATATTGGCTGAGTAACTTTTCATTTATGGGCGGACAATTAATATTAGCACCAAATAATCCCTTAACTGTATTTTGATAATCGAATTTTGGTTCGGGGATTTTTTGCTGTGAAGTTGGTGGAAAAAATGCAGACATGATTTCTAGTTTTTTATCTGCTGATTTTTGCATCAGATTAATTAATTGGGAGTACCATTCATCATAACTAATCTGTGGTAATTGATAACCTAGTTTACGAATTAAATTAAATAAGTGATTCATAGATATAATCTGCGGGTTTAGCAAGTGAAAAGCTTTTCCTAAAGACTCTTTTTGAAAAGATAAATATACAATTGCTTGACTGACATAATCAACTGGTGTTAAATTATCTTCCCAGTCAATGTTAGGTGTTGCTCCCAATTGCATACAAGTTGTAATGATTCTGGAAAATAAATCTTCAGTATTGCAAATACCAATTTGGCTATGACCGATAATTCTAGCTGCTCTATATATTGTAACAGGTAAACCCCGTTCTCTTGCCTGCATTACTAACTTTTCTGCTACCCATTTACTTTGAGGATATCCACTTAATAATCCTTGATAATAGTCTAAAGGATCTGATTCTAGTAAGACTTCATTTTCAGGATAATTTTCTGGACAGAAGACGGAAGTAGTAGAAACAAAATGTACAGGTTTAATTTTAATTTGACTTGCTAAACGTAAAATCTCTTGAGTACCCAGTACATTAGTAGGTTTTAAAACTGAATAGGGATAAATCAAATTTACAGAAGCACCATTATGATAAATAATATCAATTTGACTAGCTAAATCTTGAAATTCTTTTTCAGACAATCCCAGGAGCTTTTTCTCTAAATTTCCAATGATAGGTATAATTCTTTGACTATGCTGTTCATTCCATAGCTGATAAAATGATAGCTTATTTTTCAACTTATTCCTAGCTTCAAAAACATTCTCAGCGCGGACTAAACAATGAATATTAGCTGAGGTTTTTTCTAAAAGTTCATGTAATAGATGAACACCTAAAAAACCAGTTGCACCAGTTAAGAGAATATGTTGTAACTGATTAGTAAATTGTTGAGGTAGATTTTGTGGTTTAATGCTACTATCTAATTCTAATACTAATGCAGATAAAGCCCGACGATTGATTTTTCCTGTAGGAGTTAAGGGTAATTCTGCTAATCTGACAAAGAACGCGGGAAGCATATAATCTGGTAAGTTCTGCTTCAAGAAAGAACGTAAATCCTGCTGAATATTGCTATGGTCTTCGGTGACAACATAAGCGACTAATTCCTTATTTCCCGGTTGAATTTCTCTGACAATTACTGCTGATGATTTAACTAAAGGATGTTGTGCTAAAACTGCTTCAATTTCTCCTAATTCAATTCTAAAACCACGAATTTTAACTTGATAATCAATGCGACCTAAAAATTCAATATTTCCATCTGGTAAATATCTAGCTAAATCTCCAGTTTTGTATAATCTTGATGATTTGGAACTGGGAATGGGATTGGATATAAATTTCTCGTTGGTTAACTGTTTGCGGTTTAAATATCCTCTAGCTAAACCAGCACCACCAATATGTAATTCTCCAGGTATACCGATAGGAACAGGTTGTAAATTTTGATCAAGAATATATATTTCTGTGTTAGCAATAGGACGACCAATAGGTACAGAATGGGTGGTATTTAATTGATAATTTACTGGAAGTTGATAAACTGTACTGGTGATAGTAGTTTCAGTTAGTCCATAAGCATTTATCCACTGAATGTTTTGTCCTTTTTCTGCTACTAATTTTTGCCATAAAGCTAATTTTTCCGGTAAAACTTGATCGCTACCTGTGATAACTAAACGTAAACTATCAGGAATTTGACTTACTTTTCTATCTATTTCCAATACCCATTCTTGCCAATAAGGTGCAGGTAAATTGACGACTGTTAAACTTTCTTGTCCTAAAAATTCGCTAAACTCTATTAAATTTGTAAACATTTCCTGAGGACGCATGATCAAAGTTGCACCACTTAACCAGGCGGGAAAAATTTCTTCTGCGGCAACATCAAATATAAATCTGGTAAATTGTAAAATCCGATCATGACTATTAATTTGATATTTGTCAATGATACTAGTAGCATGATTAACTATATTTTGATGGGTAATCATTACTCCTTTGGGTTTACCAGTTGAACCAGAAGTATAAATTACATAAGCTAAATTTTCTGGTTTGATTGCACTAATTGGTGTTTCTATATTTTGCTGAGAAATGATTGTTAAATCTGTATCTAATAAGATAATTTTCCCTTGATATGGGCTGAGTGAAGTTTCCCCTGTTTGTAAGGGGGAACTAGGGGAGGTTAATAATTTTTCTTGGGTTAAAATGATAGAAACTTGAGAATCATCTAAGATATCTGCTAATCTTGCTTGAGGATATTTAGGATCTAAAGGTAGATATGCACCACCAGCTTTAAGAGTTGCTAAAATGGCTATTAATATATCTAAAGAACGTTCTAAATACAATCCTACTAATACTTCTGATGTCACACCACAATTTTGTAAATAATTAGCTAATTGGTTAGCTTTTTGGTTTAATTGAGTATAGGTTAATTGTTGATTACCAAATTTAACTGCTATAGCATCTGGTGTTTTTATAACTTGTTGGGCAAATAATTCATGAATACAAAAAGATTCAGGATAATCTTGCTGTGTATTGTTCCAATTTTCCAAAATTTGCTGTTGTTCAAATGCTGAAATTATAGGTAATTGTTTAATAGGTATTTCTGGGTTATTAACGATTCCATTTAACAAGGTTTGGAAATTTTCTGTAATTCGGGTGATAGTTTCCTGGGTAAATAAATCACTGCTATACTCCCAAACTCCAACTAATTGTGTACCCCCATCTTCTATAATTAAAGATAAATCAAATTTTGAAGTTGAATGTTCTCCTAGAAAAGGTTGTAAAGTCAGTCCTGGTAGTTGTAATTTGTCTGTGAGTGAATGCTGAAGATCAAATAATATTTGAAATACAGGATTATAACTCAAGTTGCGTTGTGGATTTAATGCTTCTACTACTTGATTATAAGGGATATCCTGATAATTATGAGCGTTCGTAGCTACTTGACGAACTTGGTTGAGAACTTCCCTAAAGTTGGGATTTTCAGTGAGTTTAGTTCTCAAAACTACAGTATTAACAAAATAGCCAATTAATGATTGTATTTCCTGACGATTTCTACCGGCCATAGGAGAACCAATTAAAATATCATCTTGACCACTGTAGCGATAGAGTAGAATTACAAAAGCCGCTAACATGGTCATAAATAATGTAGCGTCTGACTGTTGGGTTAATGTTCTAATTTTTTGGCTTAAATTGCTATTAATTGAAAATTCGTAAATACCCCCGCGAAAAGATTGAATTGGGGGACGAGGTTTATCTGTTGGTAGTTCTAATAATGGTGGTATGTCTGCTAATTGTTGTTGCCAGTAATTTAGTTGTTTTTCTCTAATTTCTGAAGTAAATTTTTGTTTTTGCCAAATTGCATAGTCAGCATATTGAATTTGTAAATCTGGTAATGGTGATTCATTTCCTGCGAGATAAGCTGCATAAAGTGTAGATAATTCTTGTAATAAAATTCCTGTTGACCAACCATCAGAGATGATATGGTGCATATTTAAAAGCAACACATAGGAATTTTGATTGAGTTGATAAAGTGTAGATTGGAATAAATCATCTTCACTTAAATTTAAAATTTTATCAATTTCTTGATTAATTAGTTGTTGGACATTTTGTAATTGTTGTTTAGCGGGAATTTTATCTAAGTTAATCACTTGCAAGCTAATATTAATTTCTGGTCTAATTATCTGTAAATTCCTACCTTCTATTTGTTGGAAATTGGTACGCAAAATCTCATGTCGTCTAACAATTTCTGTAATTGTTTGTTCTAAAACTGATATATTTAAACTACCACTAATTTGTAATGCAAAAGGCATATTATAAGTGGCATTATCCTGAATTTGGGATAAAAACCAGAGTTGTTCTTGACTAAAAGATAGAGGTGCTGGTTCAGAGTTGGGACGAGGGAGAATAATTTCTGTTTGGAGATTAATACCTTTTTTATTGAGGAGGAGTTTGAGTAAATCGCGTTTCTGGTTAGTTAAAGAATTTTCTGTGCTAGTCATGAGATGTTGTAGTTAAAAGTGAATTGAGTTGTTAGTTTTAAAAATCAAGATCAAGATCAAGAGGGATAAATCCCTCGCTAATAGGTTAGTGGGAAGATGCAGAAGTAACTGCTTCAGGAAAGGTTGTTACTGTTTGATTTGTATCTAAAATTATATCTATATCTGGTAATTCTTCTTCTACTGATCTTAACCGGGGAGAAAGATAAGCCAAGCAGGTAGAGATCATGGTGAGAATTCCTAATAGGATTAATAGAAGGCTCATTCCCCGACCAGGACCAACACCAATAATTTGTCCAATGGTATTAGTTAAGAAATTGTCACCAGACATTAAAGGTTCAAAAACTTTTTCTGCTAAAGGACCAACAATGATGTAACCTAAAGGGTAAAGAGAAAATTCTATAGCATCTTTCATGGCAAATACTCGACCCTGAACATTGATATTTACTTTTCTTTGAAATATTGCTTGCATAGGACTGGAAGCAAAGGTGGAAATGACAAAATATAGGCAAATCGAGACGGTAAACAGAATCAAAGAGGGAGTTAGTCCAGAGATAAATACAAGTATGCCACCAATAAAAGTAGACAGACAAATAATATCTGTATTGCGCTCGAAATTTCCGCAAATACTAACTAATAAACCCCCGATAAGCATACCAGAACCAAAAATAGAAAGGATAGTTCCTAATATATTAACAGAAGCATAAGTTAATACTAAAGGGGTGGTAATGACGTGAATTCCACCAACGGTAAATATGGATATAGCCGATAAAAACATTAATCCTAATAAACCAGGTCTTTCTGTTAAATATTTCCAACCATAAGTTATATCTTCTAAAAATGAAATTGGTACAACTGATTCGGTAGAGGGTTTAATTTCTGGAAATCGCAAAAACATTAAAGGAATAATAGCAAAAAATAAGGTAATAAAATCAATAACTATAATGCCTTGTAAGTGAATCCATCCTAATAATAAACCCCCTAAAGGTGGTGCAATAATGCGGGCTGCACCATGTAAAGAACTCATCATGCCATTAGCACGATTCAGGTGTTTTTGTGGTACTATCATGCTATTGGTAGTCATGTAAGCAGGATGTAGAAAGGCTAAACAAGCAGAACTGAAAGTATTAGCTAAATAAATATGCCATACTTCTAATTTACCAGAGATAAATAAAGCAGCGATCGCTAATGTTCCCAAACTTCCGCACATATCACTAATAATCATTGTCCAGCGCTTATCCCAGCGGTCTATAAATGTACCAGCTATAGGTGAAATTAACAAAAACGGTAATGTATTAAATAAGGTGATTAAGGCAAATTGTGTGACTGAACCCGTACGTTCATATACCCAAACATCCAACGCAAAAGCGGTAATACTAGAACCTATAAAGGTGATGACTTGTCCTAACCAGATAATTAAAAACAGCCGCATTTCGCGGATTGTGGTTATTGCTGTGGTAAACATGGTGTATAAGTAATAAATTGGCAATATTTTTATATTACAATAACAGGTGAATTTTTTATTACTGTGTCGAAGTTATAAACAAACTTCTTCGTATTCTTCTGATCTATTAATAGTTTCAGCAGACGTTACTACCCAATGCAGTATATCAAGTTTATGGGCTAAAGTGGCTACAGTAGGAGACGCAAATAAACTTTGCAGAGATAACTCAATAGCGAAAGTATCACGCAACCGAGAAATTACCTGGCCAGCTAAAAGAGAATTACCTCCTAATTCAAAAAAGTTGTCCTCCACACTCAAAAGAGAGATGTTTAAAACTTGTTGCCAAATTTGAGTAATTTTCTGTTCTACTTCGTTGCGGGGTGCTATATAATCACTTGTTTCCTGACGGATATACTGCCGTATTAATTTGTCTTTGTCAATTGCACCATTTGTAGTCAGGGGCATTTCTAAAAGTTGTACTAATTTACAATTGCAACTAGTACCAAAACTGTCATTTATTTGCCAGTTCTGTAATTTTATATCTGTTGAATTAGTAGTAAAATAAGCGGTTAATGTTTGTAAATTCTCAGATGTCATTAACCAACGACGAATATTAAGACTATTACCATCTAAACCGACAAATAACTGTGTTTGATTATGGTGCAAACTGGCAAACATAGAAGCTATGGCTTGAGAACAAGACATAGCAGAAAACCCCTTGGTATTCATGAGATTTTGAATCTCATAACCCTGACTCATACCTGTATCATTCCACATACTCCAAGCAAAACAATAGCTATTTAATGTACTGTGAAATTGTTGATATTGGGAAAAACGATCAATAAAACTATTGGCCGCAGCATAACCACCTACAGCAGTGCTACCAAAAAAGCCATGTAAAGAAGAAAAATTGATAAAAAAGCTGTGGCTATGATTTTTAATCAATTGGTGTAATGTCCAAGTTCCTAACATCTTAGGAGTTAACATAGCTAATAATTTTTCTGGGCTTTCTTCTAATAATAATTGCTCATAAAATATCCCAGCTAAATGAATAATACCATCCAATTTTTGACCCCAATTTGCTTCAGATTTGGCCACTATTGACTGCAACTGCTTTAAATCGCAAATATCAGCAGCTTCATAGGTAATTTCTCCCCCAAGCTACTCTAGTTCCTGATAAGCTTGTAGACGTTGGGAAATAGGATCTATTTTTTGTAAATGCAAATCCCAGGTACTTTTTTCTGGTAAGGCAGTTCTACCAATTAATAATAGTCGAGCTTGGTAATTCTTCAACAAATATTTAGCAATTTCTACTCCTATACCTCCCAGTCCTCCACTCAATAAATAAGTTCCACCTCGCTGAAAAGGAATTGGCTGTTTAGGTTCATTGAGCAATTCTACTTTTTGCAAGCGAGTCACAAAACGTCCCCCATTTCTATAGCCAACTTCCCGTTCTTTGCTAGATATTTGTAGTTCTTGAAGAAGATAATCACCATTTTTTTCAACTTCCTCAAAATTTAAATCAACGTGACGACAATTTAACCAGGGTAGTTCTTGAGGAATGGTTTTTAGCAGTCCCAAAACTGGAGACTTTTCATAAGCTATTAAGTCAGTTGATAAGATAGACTGAACGTAACTAGAAACAAATAGTAACTTAATTTGATGGTCAACTTGATGTTGAGAACTCTGAACTTTAGCTAAGGCTTGAACTAGGAATAACAAACTATATATGCCTGGTGTTTGCGCTTGTTTAATAGCATCTAAACTCGTAACTTCCCCACTATATTTTTCATAAGTCCATAGGTGGATAATTTGCCCAAGTATGATCTTATTATCTGCTAAAGAGTTGAATAATAACTGATAATGTTCTGCTTTTTCGGGATCTATTTCATAGGATAAATTATTGATTTTTAGGAAATCTTCACCAGATGAAACAGTTATGTATGGCAGATTATATTCAGATAATCTATGAGAGATATATTCTCCTAATCCAGAATTATCAGTAAAGACTAAAGTAGAATTGGTTATGTTCAGAGTATCATGGTTAATTATCGGGCATTTTTGTTGCCAAACTTGCCGATAAAACCAATCGGGAATAGTATGATAATTACCAAACAAGATATCAACTTGTTTAATAATTTTTTGAAATTCACCACTATGAAAACGCTGACTTAGTTGAGAGCGTTGAATCTTCCCAATGGCAGTTTTAGGAATAATTTCTTTAGCGACTGGAATCAGATAATCTGGATTAATTCCCACTTGTTTAACTATCTGGGTACGAATCTCTTTCAGAAGATTAAATAAGGCATCATCAACTTTTTCCGTATGAAAGAATATTGCTAATCTATCGGTATTGTTATCATTTAATCGTACAGCACAAGCAGCCGTATAAGAAATTTCTACTCCTTTAACTTCCTCTACAGCAGTTTCGATTTCGTGGCAATAATAATTGACACCATTAATAATAATAGTTTCCTTAGCTCTGCCGGTAATTACTAAATGTCCATGACTAATAAATCCTAAATCACCAGTATCAAACCAACCAGATTCTAATAATGCTTCTTGATTTGCTGGGGAATTTTTATAATACCCCTTAAAAACTGCATCACCTCGTACTTGCAATTTACCAATAGTTTCTTCTAATAACAATGAGTTTTCCCGGTTTACTATTCTGATAGAAACACCAGGAATTACAGTCCCAAGATCAGTAAAAGTTGTACCCTGATGATTACCAATTTCTAATCGTTTTAGTTGTCCTTTTAACGAGGATTTATCTATGGTGTGAAAAGTTAAAGGATGTTCTATTGTGGGCTGATAATAGGTAATTCCTGAACCCATTTCTGCCATACCAAAAGCGGGACGGAGTGCTGTTTTTGGTAATTTATATTTAGTGTGCAGATGCTCAATAAACTCCATTGTTGCTTTATCAGATACGGCTTCTCCTGCGGTGAGGAAAAATTTAATACATTCTAAATTCCAATTTTGTCTTTGTTCTTGTTTGAGGGCATGATTAATCAGACCATAGGCAAAATTAGGAGACCAACTATGAGTAATACGGAATTTATCAATTAAGTCTAACCAATTGAGAGGACGACTTAAAATATATTCTGTTTGCACATAAACCAGTTGACATCCTATATCAATGCAGCGAATATGCCAATCAGAAATACTACCAATATGGTCAAAAGGTAGCCAATTAAGAATGACATCTACAGTGCGAGATAAAACTACATCATTAAATAGTTCTTCCCGTCCATGACCTTCTAAGTCAATCAGTAGGGAATCAGCACCAGTCCATTGAGAAAAGGTTTGCACTAAAGCAGTTAATAAAATATCATTAATTTGTGTATTATAAGCAGAAGGTACATCTTGAAGTAAAATCCGAGTTTCCTCTGTTGTTAAAGCCACATAAATCTCTTCAGAACTCTCTTCCGTATTCAAGGCTTTTTGGGCGGCTTTCACGACAGGAAAATCTAAAGGTAAAGGTTGAATATGGGCTGGAACTTGAGATAACCAGTAATTTAATTCCTGTGTGATTGCTGGGGAATTGCCATAGTTTTGTTGACGAATTGCCCAATCTTGAAATGATGTAGTTTTGGCAGGTAATTCGATAGATTTTCCTTGTTTTAGTTGACAATAGGCTGTTACTAAATCATCTAATAATATTCTCCATGATACACCATCAACTACCAGATGTTGAATAATTAAAAGTAAACGACTAGATTTTTCTTGACCTAAATTAAATAACACCACTCGCAACATTGGACCTGTTGCTAAATTTAATGTTCCTTGTAATTCATTAGCTTTAAATTCAATCGCTGCTGACTGTTCTGTACTTGGTATATCAGAAAAATCAATTACTTCAAAAGGCACTAATTGATCATGTTGATCATGATCACTGTTGATATTACTATTTATTTGTTGCCATTGGGAATCAACTTTAATAAAGCGCGTCCGTAGGGCATCATGATGAATAATTAACTGTTCAATGGCCTGTACTAATAATTCTGGCTGAATCTCTGCTGGTACTTGCAACATCATTGCCTGATTAAAATAGTGAGGTTCACACCAATTTTCTGCAAAAAACCATTTTTGAATCGGTGTTAGGGGAACTTCTCCTATTACTAAACCTTGTGCGGCTACAACAGCATTAGTATGACTGGCCACGGTAGCTAATTGGGCAATAGTTTGATATTGAAATAGCTGTTTTGTAGTGATTTGGACACCTTTTTGATTAGCACGGGCAATAATTTGGATACTCAGAATTGAGTCTCCACCTAACTCAAAGAAATTATCCTCAATGCCGATTTTTTCTAACCTTAAAACCTCCTGCCAAATATTAGTTAAAACTGCTTCCGTAGGAGTGCGGGGGGCAATAAATGTTTCTAATTCGTTAACTGTTGATGGAATTGGTAATTGTTTACGATCTATTTTGCCATTAGGTGTTTTAGGTAAAGCATCTAGAAATACAAAAACAGCAGGGATCATGTAATCTGGTAACTTTTGTTTGAGAAAATTCTGTAAATCAGAGCGATTTAGGGAAGGTTCATTAGTAACTATATAAGCAACTAATTGTTTAATATTTGGGTTATCTTCTCGAACTACAACTGTTGCTGCTGTAATTTGTGAATGAGCAGTAAGAACTGTTTCAATTTCTCCTAACTCAATTCTAAAACCACGAATTTTTACTTGATCATCTACCCGTCCCAAAAATTCTATATAACCATCAGGTAAATAGCGGACTAAATCACCAGTTTTATATAAACGAACGGATGGAGAATCATCAAAGAAATGGGAAATAAATTTTGCCGATGTTAATTCTGGATTATGCAAATATCCTCTAGCTAAACCAGCACCACTAATATGTAATTCTCCAGGTATACCAATAGGAACAGGTTGTAATTTAGCATCTAAAATATATGTTTTGGCGTTAGGAATTACTCGACCTATAGACTGTTGTTCGCGCTCATCTTCCACTTGAGATACATTACAGAAAGTTGTAACTACTGTGGCTTCTGTGGGTCCATAGGTATTGATTAAAATTGGCAACCTTGACCAAGAAGATAATTTTTCTTGTAAATAGTTTTGCCAAAGTTTTAATTTATCTGGTAGTAATCTTTCCCCACCAATATTGATCAATCTGATGGTTTCAGGCAAAATTATATCTGTAGCTACTAATTCTGATATTAATTGTTGCCAGTAAGCTGTAGGTAAAAATAAACCCGTGATTTGCCATTGACAGCATTTTTGCAAAAATATGGAAAAGGAATTTAACATTTCTGCGGTGCGTAATACTAAGGTTGCACCGGAAGCTAATGCAGAAAATATTTCTTCTAAAGCAGCATCAAAATTAATGGATGCAAACTGGAGTATTTTATCATTATCGGTAATTTCATATTCTTGAATTGCTGCCTGAACGAAATTCACTAAAGACCTATGTTCAACTGCTACTCCTTTGGGTTTACCAGTTGAACCGGAAGTATAAATTACATAAGCTAAATTCTCAGGTTTTACCTCACTAACTGGGTTGTCTTGACTTTGAACAGAGACCGTATTTTCTAAATGGTCTAAATAAATAATTTTAGTGCTACTATCAACTGTTAAAGATGTCAGGTACTCCTTAGTTAGTATTACCTTAACTTGAGAATGATCGATCATGTAGGATAAACGTTCAAGGGGGTAATGAGGATCAAGGGGAAGATATGCAGATCCAGCTTTAATAATTGCCAGTAAACTAATAATTAGTTCAGATGATCTTTCTAAACAAATCCCTACTAAATCCTCTGGTTTGACACCCAAATTTTGTAAATAATGTGCCAGTTGATTAGCTTGAGAATTTAACTGTTGATAGGTAAGTTGTTTATTTTCATAAACCAGTGCAATGTTGTCAGGATAAAGTTTAACTTGTTCTTCAAATAATTGATGAATACATTTATCTTTGGGGTAATCTTTGTCTGTTTGATTAAAAGTAATTAATATTTGCTCTTTTTCTGCTGCTGTCAACAAGGGTAATTTGTTAATATATTCATCGGGATTATTCACAATAGCTGATAATAAAGTCTGTAAATGATCTGTCATTCTGATCATTGTATCTGCTGTAAATAAATCCGTACTATATTCCCATTGACCAATAATTTCTGTCTTGGTTTCAAACAGAGCTAAACCTAAATCAAAGGCAGATATTCCCCGTTGCACCATGTGAGGAGTGATGATTAAATCAGGTAACTCTATGGTATCTAAAGATAGGTTTTCCCAGGCAAACATGACCTGAAAAATTGGGTTATAACTGAGAGAACGTTCTGGATTTAATACTTCTACAACCTGCTCAAAGGATACATCTTGATGCTCATAAGCGGTTAAACTTGTTTGTCGTATTTGTGCTACTAATTCAGAAAACTGGCAGTTATTTTCAATTTGATTACGGATAACTATTGTATTTACAAAAAAACCAATTAATGTTTCTAGTGCTACTTGTTTGCGGTTAGCAATTGGACAACCCACACTAATATCATTCTGACCAGTATAACGATAAAGTAAAACTACAAAAGCTGTCAGGAAAGTATGAAAGGAAGTTACCCCTAATTTTTGGCTTAAATTCCTTAATTGTTGAGTTAAATCACCATCAATTTTAAATTCATGAGTTGCACCAGCAAAACTTTGAATAGCTGGACGGGGTTTATCTGTTGGCAATTCTAATAACGGTGGTTTATCAGCTAATTGTTGTTGCCAATATTTTAGTTGTTTTTGTAATATTTCTCCTGTAATATTTTCCTGTTGCCATACCACAAAGTCGCCATATTGTATGTTTAATTCTGGCAAAGATATGGGAGAACCACTAGCAAAACTCTGATAGAGATGACATAATTCTTTAATGAAAATACCCATTGACCAACCATCAACAATGATGTGGTGGATAATAATTAGGAGAATGTACTCATCTGCACCTATACGCAATAGTTTAAATCGCCATAAATTACCGTTTTCTAAGTTAAAAGATTGACGAACTTCGCAGGTAATGTAAGATGATATTTCTGTTTCTAAATAAGTTTGTAAATCTATAAGTGGCAGGTCAAAAGTAAAATGAGAATTGATTTTTTGATAGGGATTACCGTCAATAGCAGGAAAAGCAGTTCTTAAACTTTCATGACGACGAATAATTTCTTGAATACTTTGTTCTAAAACCGTGATCTTTAGCTGACCTTTAATTCTCAATTGTAAAGATTCATTATAAGCAGTATTATCTTGATCTAATTGATGTATAAACCACATTGAGCTTTGGTTATAAGACAGGGGTAACATACCCGTTCTATCTACAGACGCTATGGGTACAAAAATATCTTGAGTGGAGGTTTTAACCTCTTGAAAAAAAGCAATAATTTCTGGTTTGCGTTGCACCATTTCCGCTTTTAAAGATGGTGTAATTACTCCTTTAGGAGCTTTAATTTTCAGTTCTTCTCCTTCTAGAGAAATTGTGATATCTAAACTTCTTAACTGCGATAGGAAATTAATTGTATTCATGGTATTTTCTTTTAGTATCTTTTATTGATGTATTTTTGAATCTACTGCTGTGCTAACATTGCCTGTACTTGTTCTGGGGAAAGTTGGGCAATTTCTTGGATAGTCTTAGCAATCTCATTGATAATTTCCTCTCCACCAGCTAATTCTCCTAGTACAGTAGCTAATTCTTTGACGGTGGGAGAATTAAACAAATGACGAATAGTAATATCCAATTCTAGTGTCTGGCGAATTTTTCCAATTAATTGTATGGCTTTGAGTGAATGTCCTCCTAATTGGAAAAAGTTATCATCAATTCCTACTTGTTTAACTCCTAATACCTCAGCCCAAATTTCTGTTAGTATTTCTTGAATTGGGGTTTGTGGTGCAATATAGATTTGATTTAATTCTGGTCGCTCATTGGTGGGAATTGGTAAAACTTTACGGTTAACTTTACCATTAGGATTCAAGGGGAAAGAATCCATTTGCACAAATACAGAAGGAATCATATAATCTGGCAATTGAGCAGCCAGATATTTTCTCAGTTCAGAAGCATTGACAGTTTCACTAACTACCGGGATAAAGTAAGCTACGAGAAATTTTTCCTGAGCATTTTCCCCATGAGTAGTTGTTACTGCTTGACTAATGCGAGGATACTTACTTAAAATTGCTTCGACTTCACATAAATCAATTTGATAACCGCGAATTTTGACGAGATCATCTATTCTTCCTAAAAACTCAATATTACCATCTGGTAAATATCTTGCTAAATCTCCAGTTTTATACAGACGATGATAAGGTGATTTATCAAAAGGATTAGGAATGAATTTCTCTTTGGTTAATTCTGGACGCTGAAAATATCCTCGCGCTAAACTATAACCACTAACATATAATTCTCCCACAATTCCCACGGGTACAGGTTGGAAATGTTTGTCTAAAATATAAACTTTGACATTTACAGCCGCTTTACCAATGGGTGCATAAACAGGCCATTGTTCTGGATTTTCGCTAAAGGCATAAGTCGTCACTAAATCTGCTTCTGTTGGTCCATATAAGTTATATAAACGGCAATTTTTCAGTTGTTTAAATAAATCAATCATTGGTTGAGTGATTTGTAATTGCTCACCCGCAGCACAGATTTCTCTTAAATTGCTAAATAGTTCTATTTGTTGTCCGTAAAATTCTGCTAATTGCTGTAATAGACTAACGGGAAGAATCACTTTTTGAATGGGATTATTTGCCAATAATTCCATTAATTTTCCTAAATCTAAACGGGTATTTTCGGGAATCAGATAAAGAGTTCCACCAGTACCCCAAGCAGCAGCAATTTCGTGATAACTAACATCAAAACTCAAAGGTGCAAATTGTAAAACGCCGACACCACAAGCCATTTTCGCTAAGTGATGTGCTATTAAGTTGGTCAGGGAATAATGGGGAACAGAAATTCCTTTAGGTTTACCTGTAGAACCGGAACTGTAAACTATATAAGCTAAGTTTTCAGATGTAATTTGAGTGCTTGGGTTGGTTTTGTTCTCTAAATTAATTTGTGTCCATTCCTGATCTAAAATTAACCGATGATGAGGGAAATCACATGGAAGTAAGGCTTGTAAATTGGTTTGAGTGATCAGCACAGGTACTTGAGTATCTGCTAAAATTAACCCCAATCTTTCTGGAGAATAATTAGGGTCTAAAGGCACACAAACACCACCAGCTTTGAGAGTTGCTAAAATAGCGATCGCTACTTCTAAACCCCTCTCTAAGCACAACCCTACAGGTATATCTGCACCCACTCCTAATTTTTGCAAATAGTGAGCTAATTGATTAGCGCGGTTATTTAATTCCCCATAAGTTAATTTTTGATCAGCAAAAACCAAAGCTACAGCATCAGGTGTTTTTTCTGACCATTTTGTAACTAATTCGTGGATATTTTCTTGGAGTAAATTTTCCGCTGCTGTTTGATTACTATCTACCAAAAGAAATTTTTGTTCCTGGGGAGTTAATAGAGGTAATTTTCCAGGTAGACTGTGAGGATTAGCCACAATTCCCAGTAATAGAGTTTGCAAATGACCTATCATTCTCTCAATTGTCTCACTATGAAAGCGATCGCCCGCATAAATTAAATTTAATTTTAATTCTTTCTCTGGTGTCACTGTCAAAGTTAGCGGATAATCAGCGTGTCCAGTATTGGTAATTTTGATTATTTGTAAGTCATGATCTGCTTGGAGAAGCTCTTGACCCAGGGGTAAATTATTAAAGACTACAAAACTTTCAAATAAAGATTGACCCCGTGGTATATCACTCCAACCTTGAATTTCTACCAATGGAGTATATCCATATTCTTCTCGTTCAATTTGTTCTAGTTGCAACTGTTTTAACCAAGATAAAATTCCCATATCTTCGGGAATTTTCACCCGCACGGGTAAGGTATTCACAAACAACCCAACCATTGATTCTACACCAGATAAAGCCGGAGGACGACCAGAAATGGTAGCACCAAAAACTATATCAGCTTCACCACTATAACGACTTAAAAGTATTCCCCAAGCCGCTTGTATCAGTGTAAATAATGTTAAATAATTTTCTTGAGTCAGGTTTTTTAAACTAGCTGTCTCCTCTGCTGACAAGGAAAAATACTTATGATTATATTCTCGACTAATATCTTTTTTACGGTGAAGATTATCAACTTGTAAAGGTGTAGTTGCCGTAAAACCTTGCAAATTTTTACGCCAATAAATTTCCGCTTGTTGAATATCTTGCTGTTGTAACCAACCAATATAATCTCGATAGGGACGGGTAGGTGATAAATATAAAGTTTCTCCTTTATTTATAGCTGTATAAAACTGCCAAACCTCTTCCATGATCACTGACAAACTCCAGCCATCAGCTAAAATGTGATGGGAACTCCAGATTAATTCATAATTCTTATTTCCCATAAAAATCAGAGTAAATCGCATCAAAGGAGCTTTATCCAGGGCAAAATATTCATCCTGATCAGATTGACAAAAACTATCTAATTGCTCTTGTTGTGCATCTGATGAGAGAGAACTCCAATCTAAATTTACCCAAGGAACATTAACTTGTTTTTGGACTATTTGTAAAGGTTGTTTGGGGTTTTTCCACACAAACAAAGTCCGCAAAGCCGGATGACGTTCAACTACTTTACACCAAGCTTTTTCCAAGGCTAATATATCTAAATTTCCCTGCAAACTAATTTGAACTTGCGATAAATAAGCCTTTGATTCTGGGTTATAAAGACTATGAAATAACATCCCCTGCTGCATTGATGATAAGGGATAAATAGCTTCAATATTTTTATTCGTTTTATTACCAGAATTTTGCATAGTTACCATTGCTTATTAATCTCCACAAATACAAATCAATCTACAAACTTAATCACTGAATTACTTAAAAGGCTGAAACAGATAATCCCCCGTCTATAGGAATCGTTATTCCAGTGATATAACTAGAACATTCTGAGGCTAAAAAGACTACTAAATTAGCCACTTCATCAGACAAACCTAAACGACCAGTAGGAATTTTACCAGCAATTCGAGATCTAATTACATCAACTGATTGATTTTCCTCCTGGGCTGCAATTTCTAAATACTGGCGATGTCTGGGTGTGTCAATTAAACCAGGATTAACTGTAGTAATCAAAACATTAAATTTAGCAGTTTGACTAGAAACAGATTTAGTAAAATTCATTAAAGCTGCATTAGCCACGCCTGATTTAATTAACCGGGGTGAAGGTTCTTTTCCTGATGTACCCACAATATTAATAATCCTACCCCATTTGTGATTTTTCATCCCTGGTAACACTAAATTTGTCATGCGAATATAACCCATTAATTTAGCTTCAAATACTAGCCGCCAGTCATCATCTGATAATGTTTCTACTGCCTCACTAGCAAATGATGCTCCTTCAGAATTATTAATTAAAATATCAATTTTTCCAAATTTATCTAAAGCAGTATTTACTAAATTATCAGAATGATCAGCTTTATGAACATCAGCGGATAAAGCAAGTATTTCTAAATTTTCTTTTTCTCGACTTAGTAGCTTTTCAATCTGTTGAATTTTCTCAAAATTGCGTCCACAAATAATTAATTTACATCCTTCCTGTGCTAATGTTTGGGCAACTGCAAGACCAATTCCCGCACTAGATCCTGTAACTAAAGCCACTTTTCCTGTTAATCCTAAATCCATCAAAAATATACCTCTAGTAATAACTAATAATTTAAGAACAATGTGGCAGCACAATTTTTATTAATGTCACTGTTTCTGATGCTGAATTATAACCTGAATGAATTACATTGGCAGGAGCATAATAAATTTCCCCTCTTTTGATCTCCTGTTGTTCTCCTCCTATATTGATCATCATTTTACCATCAATAATCACCCCTATTTCCTCACTGTCAGATTGCTGGTTGGAGGTTTTTTCTCTTGGAGGAATTTGGGTAATAATGGTTGTAAACCAAGAGCCGACGGCGATATGGCTGGGGAAATTTGTAATTTGATCTGAAGTCGGTTTTAGGTCTATAAAAGCTGCTTCATCAGTTGATAAATTAGTGAGCCGTTTCACATCAAAACAGAATATGGATTCATCTGAATAATTTACTGAACCATGGGGAACTTCAGAGCCAGCACTATAAACTTGTTGTAACGGGTTTAAAATTTCTTTCTTACCATTCACATTCATCTCTAAATTGCCAGAAATTACCATCCCCATTTGACTTTCAGGATGTTGATGTAGTGGAAAACAAGCTCCAGGGGCAATGTAAGCAAATTGAAAAACAATATCCTGACATTGAAAAGCCACTATATCTATATTACTAACTTTGATATTTTGATAAGAGGGAAAAAATTTAGACATAAGCTACGCTGGGCTTTTTGTAAAAAACTGACCAACTCATAGGTATTGTTCCATGAATTGAAACAAATTCCAAATCATAATATTGTCGTGCTTTTTCATTAGTAATGGCTAAATCAGCTAAACCTTGATGTACTTGTTTAGCTGCTACTTAGATATTTTAGCGCCGCTTCACTGCTAGTGCCGCTAGGTCCTAATGTCCCTAAAGTTAAAGTCTTGGATATAGGGATAGGGTACTTAAATTCAATTTGAAATTTGAGCATAAACTATTGCTATTGCTGAAGTAAGTTAAATGTGTAATGTCCCCACAAGTTCAAACCTAAACTAAAAGTATGAAGATTTTTGCCCTTCACTGTGCAAGATTTTTAAGCGAGTAAATCACACCAAAAATCTATCATGTATGCCAAATTTAATTATATTTTTTGATACACTTGATATTTAGGCTTAATTTCAGCGTTTAATATTAACCAACTACATTTAATTACTTATTGTTCACATTAGTCAATTAGTATTGA
>NZ_KE384622.1:6085-10805 GCF_000426905.1 Dolichospermum circinale AWQC131C | reverse complement strand
AAAATATTCTGTGATTTTAGATACCATTGTATATGTAGGAGATATAGTTAATTTAGATTAAAAGTTATACCAGAAAATTCATATCCCCGACTTCTACAAGAAGTCAGGGATCTTGCTAATTAGCTATTCTGCGTCCTCTAGTTCTCCATTATCACCAGTATCGGGGGGAACAATCGCAACTCCGGTAATGGCATCATCTTCATCTAAACGTTGCACTTTAACTCCAGTGGCTGACCTTGACTGAATAGAAATTGCATTCACCGCTTGACGTATAATAATACCCCGATTGGTGGCCATCATGATTTCGTCGTCGCTGTTGACAATTCTTAAAGTGGCTAGTTTGTCTTTGGTTTTGCGGGTCTTAAATTTGGTGGCCATTAAACCTTGACCAGCCCGGTTTTGCAGTCGGAATTGAGAAACAGGCACACGCTTACCATAACCGCCTACGGTAATGACTAGCACCCATGGTCCGGTACTATTGCTGTTACTGGTTTCTGCGGTTTCTTCGGTATTTTCAGTTTCAGCAATTTCTAAGGTTTCTTCTATTTCTGCTGTTTCTTCTATTTCCCCTTCTGTGCTAGTATCTAAGGTGTCGAGAATGGCCGCAGGTAGGATATCCATACCTATGAGTTCGTCTTTATCCTTGAGTTTCATGGATTTTACACCACGAGTGGCTCTTCCTAGAGGACGCAGTTGGTCATGAGTACAGCGGAAGTGAATGGCCATACCTTGACGTGAACCGATTATTATACTGTCTTCTACTCTGGCTCTTCTCACCCAGCGTAGTTGGTCACCTTCTTCTAAGGATATGGCAATTAGTCCGTTGGCGCGAATGTGGCTAAATGCTTCTAAGACGGTTTTTTTGATGTTACCGCCTTTGGTGAGCATCACCAGATATTCTTCGCTGCTAAATTCGTCTACGGGGACAATAGACGTAATTTTCTCTTCCTTGGGAATGGGTAACATTTGGACTATGGGTGTCCCTCGACTGGTGCGCGAACCTACAGGTATTTGATAGGCTTTGAGTGAGTAGACAACTCCGCGATCGCTAAAGAATAAGATGCTATCATGATCACAGCAAGTTAAAAAATGCTCGATGGTATCATCATCTTTAACTTTAGCACCAGCCTTACCCCTAGTAGCGCGGTTTTGAGATTCAAAGGTGTTGACGGGCATCCGTTTGATGTAACCTTGTTCTGTCACCAGAATCACTGCTTTTTCGTTAGCAATTAGGTCAATGTCATCTATATCTCCTTCTCCATGGGTGATAACCGTGCGCCGGGGTGTAGCAAAGCTGGCTTTAATTTGGGCGATTTCCGTTTCGATGATTTCTAAAACCCGTTCCCGTCTGGCTAAAATATCCTGTAAGTCGGTGATTTTCACTTGTAATTCTTCGTGTTCCAGGCGAATTTTATCCGCTTCTAGCGCCGTTAACCGTCGCAACTGCATTTGTAAAATTGCGTCTGCTTGCACTTCGGAAAGTCCGTAATTGGTAATTAACTCTCCTTTGGCTGTGGGTGCGTCCGGTGCATGACGAATTAAAACAATAATTGCATCTAATTGTGACAGAGCAATTAGTAATCCCTGCAACAAGTGATCTCTTTCTTCTGCTTTCCGTAATTCGTAGCGGGTACGGCGTTCTATGGACAAAATGCGGAAGTCTAGGAAAACGCTGAGAAATCCTTTTAGGCTAAGGGTTTGAGGTTCGCTATTGACTAATGCCAACATATTCGCCCCAAAGTTAGCCTGTAGGGGAGTTTGCTTATAAAGATTGTTTAAAACGACACGGGGATAGGCATCACGTTTTAATTCGATGACAATTCTCATGCCGTCTCGATCGCTTTCATCACGGATATCTGCAATACCTTCGATTTTCTTATCATTCACCAATTCGGCAATTTTTTCGATTAATGCGGCTTTATTGGTTTGATAAGGTAATTCGGTAATGATAATTGCTTCCCGGTCTGGACGGTTGCGTTGTTCAATGGTTTCAATATTAGCTACACCCCGCATGGTGATTGAACCGCGACCTGTGGTATAAGCGTCTTTAATGCCACTTGTTCCTAATATCTGCGCCCCGGTGGGAAAATCGGGACCGTGAATATACTGCATTAATTGTATGTCAGTAATTTCAGGATTGTGAATTAATGCTACTAATCCATCAATCAATTCTCCCAAATTATGCGGAGGAATATTTGTCGCCATTCCCACTGCAATTCCCGAAGAACCATTTAACAGGAGTTGGGGAATGCGGGAGGGTAAAACCGTTGGTTCTTGTTGAGAACCGTCGAAGTTATCAGCAAAATCTACGGTTTCAGCTTCAATATCTTGCAGAAGAGCGACACTTGTTAATGCGTGCAATCGGCATTCTGTGTACCGCATAGCCGCCGGTGGATCATTATCTACCGAACCAAAGTTACCATGACCATTGATTAGGGGCGATCGCATGGAAAAATCCTGTGCCATCCGCACCAAAGCGTCATAAACCGCAGTGTCACCATGGGGGTGATATTTACCCAATACTTCCCCTACGACACGGGCGCATTTTCTAAAGGGGCGATCATGTAGTAAACCTAATTCGTGCATAGCATACAGGATGCGACGATGCACAGGTTTGAGACCATCCCTAGCATCTGGTAACGCCCGACCCACAATGACGCTCATAGCGTATTCTAGATAAGACCGCGACATTTCATTTCGCAAATCTGTCGGGATAATCCTCTCCTGTGAGGTTGTCATAGACTCCAAAACTCCAAAAAATGTAAATTTTAGCTTTCAACTTGACAAAATACAAAATTATGTCAAATAAACTTTGAATAGTTGTCATATTTTGCTATAATTCTAACACATTGTCAGACAATTTGCACAAATACTATCTAATCGGCCAAAATAGTCAATCAAAACCAGAAAATGAAAGTTGATTTTGTGTTTATTAAGTAATATTAGATCATCTAAAATTCAAGACAATAAAGCCATTAAATCAGCCAGAGAATTAAACAATAGAAATCAATAAGAAATTGAGACAATTTTAATTTATAATTTATAAATTAACGAGAATGAATAAGCAGGGAATAAAAGCCATATTTGGATTAAGTCAGTTTTAAAAAACTATACAGCAGTTCCCGGTATTATTAAGTACAGATATTAATGTTAAAACTCTTGTGGTGCCGGCATACTATGGCTAACGCCACGCTACGCGAACGGCAAGCTCAGTACAAGTCTTGCCTGCACAGGGTGTACCTCACTCAAGCTGAACTTGCTGTTTATTAATTATTTGATGATAGTTCTTCCTCGTCTGTTTTATGATAACAAATTTTAAATCAATTGTCAACCCCTAAATCTTCTTTTTTCCCGCGACTTGATTGAGAAAATCAGACATTATGTGATTTAGGGTGCGTTAGACAAAGCTGAACGCACCCTACCATTAGGAAGGAGGATAACCAGCAGCAATTAAAGCTTCTTTGATAGCAGTTTCCGAAGCTTGAGTATCTACATTGACAAGTTTTGTTTGGGGGTTAGCTTCCACAATAGCATTAACATCAACGATTTTAACAGCATTAGTGATTTTATTAGCACAAACAGAACAAGACATTCCCGGAACAGTAAGTTGAATAGTCATAAACAAAAAAGAGGTGAAAACTCAATTACAAATAAGACAATGTTTGCAAAAACAAAAATATTATATCCTAAATCCTCCAGATTAATTAGTTAAAATAGAACATATTTGAGAACAAACTCAAGAAAATTGTGGTTTGGGTTAAATGAAAATGCAACAAAAGTTTTAACCCTGAATTAATTTTTGAAAATCTGGCTCATTTTTCAGAGCATCAAAATCAATATCATTTCCAGCGTCTTCCCGATAATTAGGATTAAAATCAATGGCTTTTTGTAGATTTTCTAAAGCTAATTTAACTTGTCTTTGTAGTGCATAACAAGTAGCTTTGTGATAATATACAATATGATAATCAGGTTTAATTTCTAGGGCTTTATCAAAACTGATAATTGCTTGATCATCTTCTCCCAATCTAACTAAAGTATAACCGCGTTTATGCCAAACTTTAGGGGAATTAGGTTGAAATTCTAAAGCCTTATCAAAAGAAGTAATTGCGTCTTCATAGCGTTCTAACTCTACCAAAGATAAACCACGATTTACCCAAGCAACTCCATCATCAGGTTTAATTTGAATAGCTTTATCAAAACAGTTAAAAGCTTCTTGATGTTTTCCTAATTTTCCACAGGATACACCAATATCACACCAAGCTTGATGATATTCGGGATTAATTTTAATAGCTTGATTATAGGACATAATAGCATCTTTATAGCGGTTTAATCTATTGAATAGAATACCACGTTTGAGCCAGTTTTCTGGATTTTCAGGTTGAATTTTAATGATTTGTTCATAAATAGCTAAAGCATCTTGATGACGTTTTTCTAAAAATAGCTTTTCTGCTTCTTTTAGATAATCATTAAGAGATGTTTCTGGTTGTAATGTTTCTGGTGCTTTTTCTATGACTGGGGGAGGTGTAATTTCCGCTAGTTCTTTGAGAATTATATCTTTACGTTGTTGAGCATCAATTTCTAATTTTTGCAGATTTTCTAAAGTAACAATTTGCTGTTTTTGGACATCATTTTGTAAATCTGAAAACTGAGATGTAAATTCTTCTCCAGATTTTTCTAAATCCTCTATAATTTGCTGTTGTCGTTGAATAGCTGTATTTTC
>NZ_KE384622.1:0-5758 GCF_000426905.1 Dolichospermum circinale AWQC131C | reverse complement strand
GGACATCATTTTGTAAATCTGAAAACTGAGATGTAAATTCTTCTCCAGATTTTTCTAAATTGTCTATAATTTGCTGTTGTCGTTGAATGGCTGTATTTTGTAATTCTGTAAGTTGCTGAGAAAATTCACCTTGGGATCTAGATAAATCCTCAATAAATTGATATTTCTGGATTTGCGTATCAGTCTTTAATTCAGTAACTTCAGATTTAAATAGATTATTGAGATTTTCGATATTGTTGATAACTATATCTTTTTGATTTTTAACATCTAATTGAAATTGAGATAATTCACCGGTAAATTCTACTTGTAATTTGACTAAATTCTCAAAAGTCTGATATTTTTGTGCTTGAGCTTCTGACTCTACTACCTGAAATTGAGATATGAGATTACTGCGAGATTGTTCAATGTCAACAATAGCAATATCTTTTTGATTTTCCACCTCTAACTTGAGTTTGATAAATTCAGAAAATAGCTCAGTTTCTAATTTTTTGATATTGTCAATTGTAATTTTTTGCTGTTGAGCAGATAAATTTAATCGTTCTAATTGAGTATTCAATGTAAACTCTAAATTACTGATATTTTCTTGAGCAGATTTGACCTCAATTTCCAAAGCTGTTAAAAACTCTTGTTTTGATTTAGGTAAATCAGATAAAAGCATGGATAAATTTTCTTGTTCACCCTGAATCTTTTGTTTAAAATTATCAACTTCTTGCGCTAATTCTTGCGTAGTATTTTGAGATTCTCGAATCAGGTTTTTAGCTTCTGTTTGAACTGTAGTTAATTGAGTTTGCAAATTTTCAATCCCTTGAATTTGTTGCATTCCTCGTTCTACAATTTCCCTAATTATAGCTCGACGAAAAAACCATAATACCGCAATTAAAGCTACAGGAAATAAACTTAAAATAGTTAACCAAATATTGATTAAGGTATTTGTGCGAGTAAAAGCAATTTCTAAATCAGATTTGACTGGTTTTTGCGCTAATTTTTCCTGGTGCTGATTTGATAGTACCTGAGCGGTAGCAGATGGTACAATGCTTTGACTAATAAAAGCCGTTAATAGCAGTAAAGGTGAAAAGAAAATGGTGCTTTTTAAAGCTATATTTGATAATATGGGCTTTTTGTTCTTCATGACAATTTTCCCTAGCAGGTGGTTAGTTTTGATAACGGTGTGTTTATACTGCATCTATGATAGATGATTGGTGTCAGGTTACTGAATTTTTAGGCTTTTCGATATTAACAGATTTGGGGACAAATATCACCTATTCTAGGATGGAATTATGGATCAATCGAAGAGAGGACATCTAGAATTAACCCCTGGTTGCTTTTCAAGCTGAAAGGGCTTAAAATGATTAAAAGTAAAATCTAAGAGTTAAAGTAAATTCTGTGTTGGATTACATAACTGCAAATCTACCACTGTTTGCGAATCTAGATAGAAAACTAGTAGTGAAAATAGACGATATTGGTGAAGTTAATTTCCAGCAAGCAAATTTTCTCATCAATGGAGAAGCTTTAAATTCTCTAAAAAAACTACCAGATTCATTAGTGCAAACGGTGATCACAAGTCCTCCTTATTATGGTCAAAGAGACTACTGTAGAGAAGAACAAATTGGAATTGAAGAAAATCCAGATGAATACGTAAACAAACTTTTAGAAGTATTTGATGAAGTCAAAAGAGTTTTAAAAGAAGATGGGACGCTTTGGATCAATTTGGGTGATAAATATATAGATGGAAATTTAGCAGGACTACCTTGGAAATTGGCATTAGCTCTTAAAGAAAGAGGATGGATTTTAAGATCGGATATTATCTGGTATAAACCTAATGCCATGCCATCTTCTGTTAAAAACCGTCCAACAACTGATCATGAATATATATTTTTATTTGCCAAAAGTTCCAAGTATTACTATGATGCAGATGCTATTCGTGAACCTCATGTAACTTTTTCTGAAAATAGTAAAATGCGGGGAGGACGCAATCATTTAGGTAAAAAAGGAGGAACTCCAGAACAAGGCAAAAATTCAGGTAATTCTAATTTACATAACGGCAGATGGGACCAAGCATTTCATCCTCAAGGTAGAAATAAAAGAACAGTTTGGGAAGTTCCTTTATCTAAATTTAGAGATGCACATTTTGCTGTTTTTCCAGAACAATTAATAGAACCATGTATTTTAGCGGGTTCGTCTGAAGGGGGAATAGTTCTTGATCCTTTTTTTGGTGCTGGTACTGTAGGATTAGTTTCTATGAAGAAAGGACGTAAGTTTATTGGTATTGAACTTAATGAAGATTACTGTAAAATTGCCATCAAGCGAATTTTTTCAACATAATTATTCAATTGATTGGAAAATATCTAAAATCTCCTTGAGTTTATGATTCAGTAATGGTTCTAATTCAATTATTTGATTGGGATTTTTATCAATGTGAATAAATTCTTGTGATTTCAGGGAATCAAAATCTATTTTCCATGCTTCAGCTATGATAATTGGAATACATTTATATCCATCATTTTTGGCTTTTTCAATTGCTTGGTTAATATCTCTGGTAAAAAGTAAAGCGTGACCACCACCAGTTGTTTCTCTGGTTTTAACTGGAATTAAAATTGTTCCTTTCTCTCCCATAATCGTTACATCATAAGTCTCACCACCAAGTTTAATTTGATTTTCTCCAATTCTCAGTTTTATATTATTATTTTTGAATATTTCTTTCAAATTTGTGCGAATAATTGCCTCAAATAAATTTCCTTTTATAGCTCGACGGCTTCCTTCTAATCGTTCCATCATAACTTCGCAAATAGGAAACCATTCCCATCTTTCTGGTTCAGGTAAAATAGTAGATACATATTCACGCACATGATTTAAAAGTATGGCTTTACGCTCATTAGCTGTTCCATCAATATTTTTGAGTATGTTTTGTAATCTTTGTATGGGAGCATCCCTAAAAATCCAACCTAAAAACAGCCATTTTGCTTTACTTTGAGGATATGGACGAGCAATTCCGTCATATAAATTTAGGTCTTTGGGAACTTTGCGCTTTAAATATTTTAGTAACACTTGTTGTGCTTTGGATGAATTTTTTTCAATAACAAATTCATGTAGATTACTATAATTTTCTGATTCTATAAAGTTAATAAAATCATCAAAAAAAAGCTTATTTGAGTTAGCAATAATTGCCAGTTCTTTCAATCTGATATTATCAGCAATATTAGTCATTAAAAAACTCTCTAGGTGAAATATTTAACGCATTTGCAATTTTATGAATATTAACAAGACTAATATTTCTTTCTCCCCGTTCTACCCCTCCTACATAACTCCGGTCTAAGTTACATAAATGCGCTAATTCTTCTTGAGATAGACCCATATTTTCCCTAATTTGACGTAGACGATGACCAAATTCTTTTTGGACGTTTTTACTGTTAGATGTTGTCATAAAGACAATTAAAAGCTATTAATGTCTTTAAGTCCACGGACTTTAAGTACCATAATCATGTCTAATGAAGTATTAATCTTTCCCCAAAGATAACCTATATAATTTGACATAGTAGTGTACAGAGTGCAGAAACCATGAAACAAAGATACAAGAAAGGCTTACAAACATTGATTAGTTTTAGCTTATTTACCACCTTCCTCGCTCCTTATGGAGTTACAGCTACTCCTCCACGGACTCCAGATAAAACGGTCAACTGTGAGCTTCTAGTCGTGGGTGGTGGACTCTCAGGAGTAGCAACAACTTATGAAGCTTTACTTATGGGAAGAACAGTTTGTTTAACAGAAATAACCGACTGGTTGGGAGGACAAATTTCCTCTCAAGGAACATCTGCATTAGACGAAAGACCAACTCAACGATCTAAACAATTCTATTCTCGCGGTTATTCCGAATTAAGAAACCGCATTGAACGCAAATATGGTAAACTTAACCCTGGTGATTGTTGGGTAAGTGATTCTTGTTTTCTCCCTGGTGATGCTCATGATATTATCACAAAAATGCTCAAAGATGCCGAAAAGAAAGGTAAGGGAAAATTACAATTTTTTCCGAATACAGTAATTAAAGATTTAGAAATTAGTCCAGATGGCAAAATTATTAATAATGCGATCGCAATTCAACATCAACCATTACCAGGTACACCACCTTTAAATACTAATACTTTATCCCAAACTATTGCAGATGCTTATAGTTATAAAAACTCATCTCTGTTGAGTAAAACTATTATTCGTTTTCTTCCTAAACAAACTCCCAATAAGTTAAGAAAATGGTATGTTATAGACACAAGTGAAACTGGAGAAATTGTTGCTTTAGCAGATGTTCCTTACCGTTTAGGAATTGATGCACTTTCTCACCTTGAACCTTCATCTTCTAGCACAACCAATGATCCTTATTGTACTCAAGGTTTTACTTATACCTTTGCTATGGAGGCAACAAAATCACCGCAACAAATCACAATGCCGTCATTTTATCCCCAATATGCACAATATTTTAGTTATGAATTAAAACGATTAGCAAACTTTGATTTAGTATTTACCTATCGCCGAATTTGGAGTCCCCAAACAGGACAATTAACTAACTTTAATGGTGTGAAATTTACCGTACCCACACCAGGGGATATTTCCATGCAAAACTGGACTTGGGGAAATGATTACCGTCCAGGAACAGCCGCAGATAATCTGATTTACACTCGTCAACAATTAGAAAATTCTGGACAATTAAAACCAGGAGGTTGGCAAGGTGGACTACGCACAGAAACCCTCCGCAAAGCTGAAGAAAAGGCTTTTTCTTATTTTTATTGGTTGTATGCAGGAACTACAGATTCTCAATTAGGAAAAGGGGTGAAACAACCGCAGAAAAATATTCGTTTTTTAACAGGTTTAGATTCACCTATGGGGACAGTTCATGGTTTATCTAAATACCCCTATATGAGGGAAGGAAGACGTATTATTGGCCGTCCTAGTTGGGGACAACCGGAAGGTTTTGGGATTTGGGAAGTTGATATTTCTCGTCGTAATTATAATGATGAATATTATCGAAAAAATCTGCCAGCAAATATGTATCGCAATTTAAAAGCAACAGTGGCTGGTTTAGAAGTAACATCTGTAATTATGGGTAAAATTTCCCCAGAAAAAGTTGTTCGCAGAAGTCGTTCTACAATTTATCCTGACGCTGTAGGTATTGGTCATTATGCGATAGATTTTCATCCTTGTATGACAAAAACTCCAGCGGAATTACCTGGTAATACGGAACGTGCGGGAGAAAGAAGAGGTGCGGGTTTTGCTTATCCTTTCCAAATTGCACTCCGGGCAATGATTCCCCAACAAATTGATAATTTATTGGTAGGAGGAAAAAGTATTGCTACTAGTCATATTGCTGCTGCTGCTTATCGCGTTCATTCTTTTGAATGGTCTGCTGGTGCTGCTGCGGGAACTGTGGCTAGTTTCGCGCTAAAACAGGGAATTGACCCCTATGAATTGGTTAATGATTTACCTAGACAAGAACCACAATTAGAAATTTTAAAACAGATTTTGAACGAAAATGGTAATCCTACGGCTTTTCCTGATACTTCTATTTTTAACCAAAATTGGGATGATTGGCGCTAGATAAAATGTGATTCTAAAAACAATATTCCCAGATACCCAACTTCTCAAAAAAGTCTGGTATCTGAAACTCAATCTGGTAGAAATTCAGAATTGAGGGTTTGTTCGCAAGTGTATGGACATACAGCAGTTTCCGAAGTTATGAGGTACAGTTAGTAATAATAAAGATAATACTGTCATG
>NZ_KE384621.1:32326-48758 GCF_000426905.1 Dolichospermum circinale AWQC131C | reverse complement strand
TTAATCCTGAAACTCTTTCCAGTCAACACTTGTAAGTTATTCTCTTACATCGAACTCAGGTGATACGAACTGCTGGGTTAACAGTAGGAGAATTTATTGCCAATGTTTAAATATATGGTATGTATTATTTGTAGTATTGGCGATCGCTACGCTGACCTTCTGAATCGCCTAAGCTCCCATTAGAATCCTTAACACCCAGTTTAAATTTCTAGATTTGTAGAGATTAAAATCATGGCGCGATCGCATATCTCTTGACGGTTGACTAGTTTGGCTAACTCATGGGGTTCATAGCGTCCTTCCTCAACCTCTGAGGAGGCGCGATCAACTGCTTCTGTATAAGCTTCGGAAATTGCTAGGCGTAATTCATCGGTATTGAGGTATGTTCCGCCAGCTTTACGTCGCTGGTTTTTGGTTTGGATACCGCGTATAGAGTTGCGAATTGATAGCTCCCACGATTTCGTAGTGCGATTTTCTGCTTTTTGCTTGATTAGATGCATAAGCAGAATTACTGCATAGCTACGAATGTTGTTGATTTTATCGTCTCTGCTCATTTCTTCTAATTCGTCAACAATTGCCAAAGCTCCAGTCATATCACCTTTAAGTAGTAATTCCCTTAATGTCAAAAGTTCTTCCATATCTTTAGTGATGTGAGAATGGGATATATAGTAGTTATAGCATTAGTTACTATATCCATTAAGATAAGAGCCGATCGCTACACTGACCTTCAGATCGCCTATAATAACCTTTATACAACAGATGCGGCGATCGCAATTGACTTTTTTCGAGAATCTGCGTTAATCTTACAGCAATGTGTTTTAATCGTATTCTCAAACGACGGGGGCATTTTTGACAAAGCACGATATTACAGTGCTGGTTTTGCTATGGAGGATAAACATTCATGCTTTAAGTACATTGCGTTATATTCATGCTAATCCGGCTGCAGCAGGAATGAAACAAGGCTTTTTTTATGATTTTAGTAATTATGGAACTTATGAGCAGTTGACTGAGGATGGTTTGACACAATGGCATCCAGCTTTTTTGGAGTTAAGTAACTCTTTGGATGAATGTGCCAAACGCTACAAAGGCTTTTGCCAGCGATATAAACCACTAAAAAAGAAACAAGAAAAATGCAGTTGGGGTAGTCGGTCTTTGACGAGTTCACTGTATCATGTATCAGATAAGTAATTACTTCCGGTTCGCCTATTTTAAATTGAGTTAGAAAAAACTTGAACCATTTAACCCACATTCCGCTTTATTATTGACCTACAGCGATTTCCAATCATATAATCTACATCTTAGCCCCTCCCCGCAAGCGATGAGGGGGTTGGGGGTGGGGTTTTTGTTACGGGTTTGATGACAATTTGCTGTAATTTAGCACTAAGCCAAAATCAGCCTTATTATATCATAATAAATCTACAAAACACGCAACGGGAGACGAGTAACGCATGGGCAAGGTAGTTGGCATCGACTTGGGTACAACCAACTCAGTAGTCGCCGTCATGGAGGGTGGCAAGCCGGTGGTGATTGCCAATGCAGAAGGAATGCGAACAACCCCCTCCGTAGTTGGCTTTAGTAAAGAAGGTGAAAGGGTTGTAGGGCAAATGGCTAGACGGCAAACCGTCCTTAATCCCCAAAATACCTTTTTTGCGGTAAAACGCTTTATTGGGCGCAAATATGGGGAATTAAACCCGGATTCTAAGCGTGTTCCTTACACTATCCGTAAAGATGAAATTGGCAATATTAAAGTTGCTTGTCCTCGGCTGAATAAGGAATTTTCCCCGGAAGAAATTTCGGCCATGGTGTTGAAAAAATTAGCTGATGATGCTAGTCGTTATTTGGGTGAACCTGTTACCGGGGCTGTGATTACTGTTCCGGCTTATTTTAATGATTCTCAGCGTCAAGCTACCCGTGACGCAGGTAGAATTGCAGGTTTAGATGTTTTACGCATTCTCAATGAACCCACAGCCGCATCTTTGGCTTACGGATTAGATCGAGGTGATATGGAAACTATCCTCGTTTTTGACTTGGGTGGGGGAACTTTTGATGTATCCATTCTGGAAGTGGGGGACGGCGTATTTGAGGTTAAGGCTACTAGTGGAGATACTCAACTCGGTGGTAATGATTTTGATAGAAAAGTGGTTGATTGGTTGGCGGAACAGTTTTTAGAAGCAGAAGGGGTAGACCTAAGACGCGATCGCCAAGCGTTGCAAAGACTAATGGAAGCCGCAGAAAAGGCTAAAATAGAACTTTCGGCAGTCAGCGTCACTGATATTAATTTACCTTTTATTACTGCCACGGAGGATGGTCCAAAACACCTAGAAAGCCGCTTGACGCGATCGCAATTTGAAGGTTTATGTGTAGACTTGTTAGGTAGATTAAGAACACCAGTAAAGCGGGCATTAAAGGATGCCGGACTCTCTCCCGTAGATATTGAGGAAGTTGTTTTGGTCGGTGGTTCTACTAGGATGCCTATGGTAAAACAGCTAGTACAAGACTTAATTGGCATCGAACCCAGCGAAAACGTTAATCCTGATGAGGTTGTCGCTGTCGGTGCGGCTATTCAGGGCAGTATTCTCGCGGGTGAAACTAAGGATATCCTACTGTTAGATGTTACACCACTGTCTTTGGGTTTGGAAACTATTGGCGGTGTGATGAAAAAACTTATACCAAGGAATACAACGATCCCAGTGCGTCGTTCTGACATCTTTTCTACTTCCGAAAATAATCAAAACAGCGTAGAAATCAACGTGGTTCAGGGTGAAAGGGACATGGCCACAGATAACAAGTCTTTGGGACGGTTTAAACTTTATGGTATTCCCCCAGCACCAAGAGGTATTCCCCAAGTTCAAGTATCTTTTGATATTGATGCTAATGGTATTTTACAGGTAACAGCTTTAGATCGTACCACGGGCAGGGAACAAAGCATCACCATTCAAGGCGCTTCTACTTTAAGCGAGTCCGAAGTTAATAGAATGATTCAGGATGCTCAAAAATACGCCAATGTTGATAGACAACGGAAAGAACGAGTTGAAAAACGTACCCGATCTGAAGCTTTAATATTACAAGCAGAACGGCAATTACGCGAACTAGCGTTAGAAATGGGAATGCAATTCGCTCGTAACCGTCGTCAACGCATTGATAATATTTGTCGCAATTTACGGGAAAGTTTACAAGCTGATGAAGATCGGGGTATTGATCAGGCTTATGCTGATTTACAAGATGCTCTTTATGAACTGAATAGAGAAGTCCGTCAGTATTATGCTGAAGATGAAGATGATGATCTATTTGGCGCTATCCGTGACATCTTTGCTGGTGAAAAAGAACCGGAACGAGATGTTTACAGAGATAATTATCGGGAACGAAATTCATCTAACCGAGGTGTTAACAGAGATTATGGGAGAGAAAATCGTTCTCCCAATTATGAACGTCCCACCCGCACTAAACGTCCCAGCTACCAGGATAATTGGGATGATGATGATGATTGGCTATAAGGTAATTTTAGATTTTGGATTTTGGATTTTGGATTCAGTATCTTTGATCTAAAATCTAATTTTCAATATTTGTAGCGTCATTAATAAGTATAAGCACAACTGACAACTGACCACTGACAACTAACAACTAACTACTAACAACTGACAACTGACAACTGACAACTGACCACTAAACTAACAACTGACAACTAACAACTGACCACTAAACTAACATTTAAATAACAGATTATGCAAAATTTGCAAAATTTTCGGGATTATTACGAGATTTTAGGAGTTCCTAAAGATGCTTCCAGTGAAGAAATTAAAAAGGTTTATCGTCGTTTAGCTAGACAATATCATCCCGACCTCAATCCTGGCAATAAGGAAGCAGAGGAAAAATTTAAAACCATTGGTGAGGCTTATGAAATCCTCTCTGATTCTAGCAGGCGATCGCAATATGATCAATTTAGCCGCTATTGGCAACAAAACGGTTTTACAGGTAATAAACAAACTCCCAAGTCTAAAGGTTGGAATAACCGCACTAATGACCGTTCCAGTCAAGATGTAGACCCCAGCCAATTTAGCGATTTTGAAAGTTTTGTGAATCAGGTAATTGGTGTTAGCAACCGCAAAGAACCGAAAAGCAGTTCGGAAAATACCACCACTAGCGACCCCTTTCGCAGTCCTAGAACTAAAGTTGCATATACGGTTAATACTCCCCCTCGTGCTAACCGTCGAGATATTGAAGCTAGATTAACCTTACCTCTGGAGAAGGCTTATCAAGGTGGTAATGAAAGAATACGCTTAGAAGATGGGCGATCGCTCGAAGTGACTATGCCCCCAGCCATGGTGACAGGTCAAACTATTCGCCTCCGCAATCAAGGAATTAGTGGTGGTGATTTATACTTAAAAATCACCGTTGATCCTCATCCTTTGTTTAAGCTAGAAGGTGCTAATATTTTCTGTCAAGTACCTGTAACTCCCAGTGAAGCAACATTGGGCGGACAAGTTGAAGCACCCACCCTTGATGGTCCAGTGAAAATGACTATTCCCCCTGGTGTCAGGTCTGGACAAAGATTTCGTCTTGGTAATAAAGGCTACCCAGTTGAAAATGGTCAACGTGGTGATCAACTAGTGGAAATTCAGATAGTAACCCCAAAAAATATTAGTCCTCAAGAACGGGAACTTTATGAGAAATTAAGAGAAATAGAAACTTTTAAACCTCGTGCTGATTTAATTTAAGCCAAAAATTAAGCCAAAAAAACACACAGGATCATTAACCGCAGACAAATCAATGCTTCATATAAAAATGACATAAGTTACCCAACATTTCAATAGATAGGATTTGAAAGGACGAAGATTTAATTTTCACTAATGCTATTTTTGCGTGCAATTATTGTTTAAGTCAGATATCATGAGTTTTCTACCACTAGGTGCTGACAATTGATGATCAAGAATTAACCCTAGTGATCAACAACAGTGCTAGGCTTGACGGTATTTGGGACAATGGCACGATAAAATTCTATAACGATAAATTGCAATAAAGGTCTAAATGGCAGAAACACTATTTTTCAACGCTCTGCGGGAAGCTATTGACGAAGAAATGTCCCGCGACTCCAAAGTATTCGTTTTGGGTGAAGATGTAGGACACTACGGTGGTTCTTATAAAGTTACTAAAGATCTACACCAAAAGTATGGTGATTTGCGAGTTTTAGATACCCCTATTGCGGAAAATAGCTTTACTGGAATAGCTGTAGGGGCTGCTATGACCGGGTTACGTCCTATTATTGAAGGAATGAACATGGGCTTTCTGCTCCTGGCCTTCAACCAAATTTCTAATAATGCGGGTATGTTGCGCTATACTTCCGGTGGTAACTTTAAAATCCCTATGGTCATTCGTGGTCCTGGGGGTGTGGGGAGACAATTAGGTGCGGAACATTCCCAGCGTCTAGAGGCTTATTTTCAAGCTGTTCCTGGTTTAAAAATTGTGGCTTGTTCCACCCCTTACAATGCTAAAGGCTTACTGAAAGCAGCTATCCGCGATGATAACCCAGTGTTATTTTTTGAACACGTTTTACTTTATAATTTAAAAGAAGATTTACCAGAAACAGAATATGTCCTCCCCCTTGACCAGGCTGAAGTTGTCCGTAAAGGTAAGGATGTGACAATTTTAACTTATTCACGGATGCGATACCATGTTTTACAAGCTGTGAAATCTTTGGAAAAACAAGGTTATGATCCAGAAGTTATTGATTTAATTTCTCTCAAACCTCTCGATTTTAACACTATTGGCGCATCAATTCGCAAAACTCACCGCGTTATCGTTGTGGAGGAGTGTATGAGAACTGGGGGTATTGGTGCGGAATTAACCGCTTCTATTAATGACCGCTTATTTGATGAATTAGACGCTCCTGTATTGCGTCTTTCTTCCCAGGATATCCCCACTCCTTACAATGGTAATCTGGAACGCCTGACAATTGTTCAACCAGAGCAAATCATCGAAGCAGTCCAGAAAATGGTCGCTTTGCGAGTTTAGGTGACAGTTGACAGTTGTTTGATTACTTATGAACCACTGACCGCCGACTACTGACTACCCCAAACTTTTGCTCACAACCGACAAAAAGAGCGTTATTATAACCTTTGTCAGTTGTGAGTCATTGTATGCAAAAACAGCGATCGCTATTAGCATTAATTATAGTCTTGGTAATTGCCGCCATTACGGTAATTGTCAAAATTCCTGTACCCCTGGGATTAGATTTACGGGGTGGTTCTCAGCTTACCATTCAGGTGAAACCAACAGCGGAAATTCCCCAAATTACCGAAAGGGAATTGGAAGCTGTGAAAAAAGTGGTCGAAGGACGAATTAATGGTTTAGGTGTTTCTGAACCTGTAATTCAAACCGTGGGTACAGATAAAATTTTAGTACAATTACCTGGTGTCAATGACCCAGAACAAGCAGAACGAATATTAGGTGGTACAGCACAGTTAGAGTTCCGTATCCAAAAACCAAATACAGAAGCTCAACTTATAGCTTTACAGGTAATAAAAAACAACCTAAAAACCAAGCGGGAAGAGTTGAAAAAGACCAAAGATCAAGCTGCAATTAATACCAATAAACAAGAGTTCGATCAAAATAATCAAGCGGTAGCAGAATTGTTTGAAAGTACCAACCCACCTCTTACTGGTAAATATCTCCAGGATGCCTATGGACAGCCCACTCAAGGCAATAATTGGGACGTGGCCATCCGTTTTGATCAAAAGGGTGGTGAACTCTTTGCTGGGCTGACAAAAGACCTAGCGGGAACTGGTCGCAGTATCGGTATTTTCCTCGATAATGAACTGATTAGTTCACCTACTGTGGGAGTAGAATTTGCTGCTACTGGGATTACAGGCGGTTCTGCGGTAATTACAGGTCGTTTTCAAGCCCAAGAAGCGAATGATTTAGGGGTACAGTTGCGCGGTGGTGCATTACCCGTTCCCGTGGAAATTGCAGAAAGAAGAACGGTAGGCGCTACTCTAGGAAAAGATAGTATTCAAAGAAGTATCTATGCTGGTATTGGCGGTCTAACTTTAGTATTAATATTTATGGTATTGTACTACAGACTACCAGGAATGATCGCCAATATATCACTATTAATTTACTCCCTACTCACTTGGGCTGCTTTCTGTTTACTGAGTGTCACCCTCACCTTACCCGGAATTGCTGGTTTTATTCTCAGTATCGGTATGGCTGTTGATGCTAATGTCTTGATTTTTGAACGCACTAGGGAAGAATTACAAGCTGGTAAATCTCTGTATCGTTCTGTAGAATCCGGTTTTTACCGCGCTTTTTCTAGTATCTTAGATAGTAATGTTACTACCTGGATTGCTTGTGCTGCTTTATTTTGGTTGGGTTCAGGACTAGTAAAAGGCTTCGCGCTCACATTAGCTTTAGGTGTAGCGGTAAGTATGTTTACTGCAATTACTTGTAGTCGCACATTGATGTTTTTAGTTATTTCCATTCCCTCTTTGCGGAACAGCAAACTTTATGCTCCTAATGTGCCAGTAATAAATAAGACAGGAGTGGCACAATGAGATTAAATATTAACAAAGCACGGGGTACATGGTGGACTATTTCCTGCGTTATTATCCTCAGTGGAATTATTTCCATGGTGATATCTTCTTTAAATCCCAATATTAAAGCCCCTTTGCGTCCTAGTTTAGACTTTATTGGCGGTACAAGGTTGCAATTGGTGCGAGATTGTGGCAAAATTGGTAATTGTGACCAACCCATAGATATCAATGTTGTGCGAGAGGTGGCTAGATCTCAGGGTCTTGGTGATAGTAGTATCCAATTAATCTCGGAAAATGGCCAGGAAAATGGTATCACTATCCGCACGAAAACACTCGCAGCCGAAGAGCGTATCAATCTCCAAAATGCTCTCAGTGAAAAAATTGGCGCTTTCGACCCGCAAAAAAATCAAGATGACTCCGTTGGTGCAACTTTAGGAAAGGAGTTATTTACTTCCGGGGTCTTGGCTTTGATAGTTTCCTTTATAGGAATTACTATCTACATGGCTGTCAGATTTCAATGGGATTACGCTGTATTTGCCATTGTAGCCTTGTTTCACGACATTTTGATTACAACTGGGGTTTTCTCGATTTTAGGCTTGGTTTTCGGCGTTGAAGTAGATAGTCTGTTTATCGTGGCTTTGCTGACTATCACCGGTTTCTCTGTTAATGATACTGTTGTTATTTATGACCGGATTCGAGAAACGATTAAACTTCATCCTGAACAACCAATTGCTGATGTTGTTGATGATGCTGTTAACCAAACTTTAAGTAGGTCCATTAATACTACTTTAACAACTCTACTGACATTAACTGCTATCTTCTTCTTTGGTGGAGAAACACTGCATAATTTTTCTTTAGCCTTAATTGTGGGCTTTATTATGGGAGCTTATTCTAGCATTTTCATTGCTAGTACACTGCTGATCTGGTGGCGAGAACGTAGTCAAAATTACTCAGTCCAAACCCCTATCAGTTCCCCAGAAAGTTAAATAAACATCTCCAGAAAAGAATGTAGGAACAATTCATGAATTGTTCCTACAAGGGTTTGGGACCAAGCATATTTAATTTCTGGAGATGTCTAATTTATTGATCACTTGTTCCTAGTCGGAGAATGGGAACGAGATTAACGAGATTTTGTAGACACAAGCTATACCATTACCATTCCTATGGATAAACCTGAAGTACCATTTGAGGGGGAACAATTAGCCTTAGACCCTGATTTTGCTCAACAAATACACAAATTACATCTGCTAACAGTATATGGTAGATGGTTATTTGCTGGCTTTTTGTGGCTAACTATCGCGCCTTTTTGTTTGTGGGATTTACGGACAGAAATTTATTTATTGCAAGAATATTTTACCTGGGTAGGATTACGATACGCGCTGATTTTTCACCCTCTGTCTGCTCTTGGTTTAAGCTTGTGTATTGCTATGACAACTTCTGTGTTAGTCTGGCAAAGTCGTAATATCCTTTGGGGATTACCATTAAAAGAACAGGAACATTTACAAAAGCAAGTTTATCACATTCGTCAACAAGGATCTACACATCCTCTATGGAAGTGGGTTTGTAAGTGAGTAGGTAATAGGTAATAGGTAATAGGTAATAGGTAATAGGTAATAGCAATGAAAGGGAGTTTTTTAATTTTTAATTGAAATGTTGCATATACATATACAGCCTTAGTAATTTTCAGGAAAATATGTCATAACAGAAGCAAATATATTGTGATAATTGGATAATCATAGATGAAATATTCTCAAATTCAATTTAGTCAAAGTCTTGGTGATATTGATATTTGTCAACTTCAAGAATTGTTTGATATTGCTGCTTTTTGGGCAAAAGGACGAAATATAAAAGATTTGGCTATAGCTATTGCTAACAGTGAACCTGTTATTTCCGTGTGGGATAAAGAATTATTAATTGGCTTTGCTAGAGCAACCTCTGACGGCATCTATCGCGCTACAATTTGGGATGTTGTCATTCATCCAGATTATCAAGGTAATGGACTAGGGAGCAAGTTAATAGAAACAGTTTTAAATCATCCCCGAATGCAAAAAGTAGAGCGTGTATACTTAATGACTACTCACCAACAAAAATTTTATGAAAAGATTGGTTTTCAGGTGAATAAAACAACGACAATGGTTTTATAAAATATTGACAATTACCACCTACGCAAAATACCTCTCAAACTGTCTTGTCTTCCTGTTCTTTGCTCCTTTGTGGTTTATTATTCCCTAACTTATGCGTAAGTCCTCAGAATCTTGATAAATTAAACGATTTAAACCATGAATAATCATCCTTATGCCTGGATAAACGAATCTCTGTCCACTATTCACCAGGCTGACTGGTATCGTTCCGTAGAAACTATTCACAGCCGTCCTGGTGCAACAGTGTTATTATCTGGGCGAGAGGTGATTAATTTTGCTAGTAATGATTACTTAGGACTGGCAGGTGATCAACGTTTACAAAGAGCCGCTATTAATGCTATTCAAGAATTTGGCACTGGTAGTACAGGTTCTAGATTACTCAGTGGCCATCGAGAATTACACAGAGAATTAGAACGGGAAATAGCATCTAGCAAACAAACCCAAGACGCATTAGTATTTAGCTCCGGTTATTTGGCAAATCTAGGTACAATTGCGGCTATAGTCGGTAAAAGAGACTTAATTTTAGCTGATCAATTTAACCATTCCAGCCTCAAAAAAGGGGCAATTCTCAGCGGTGCAACGGTGATGGAATATCCGCACAGTGGGATGGCAGCACTATTGCAAAATTTACAGCAATATCGAAAAAATTACCGACGCTGTTTAATAGTTACTGATAGCGTTTTTAGCATGGATGGTGATTTATGTCAATTACCCCAACTACTAGATTTAGCGACAGAATTTAGTTGTATGCTACTGCTAGATGAAGCTCATGCTACGGGAGTCATGGGTAAAACTGGTGCTGGGTGTGTAGAACATTTCGGATGTATAGGTAGAGAATTAATTCAAATTGGCACATTAAGTAAAGCTTTGGGGAGTTTGGGCGGATATGTAGCCGGTAGCAGCGCCCTAATTGACTTTTTACGCAATCGCGCCCCTAGTTGGATTTATACCACTGCCCTTTCTCCCGCAGACACAGCCGCAGCCTTAGCGGCCATAAAAATAGTCCAACAAGAACCGCAAAGGCGATCGCAATTGTGGCAAAATGTCAACTATTTAAAACAATTAATTGAAGATAATTTACCTAACTTAAAACTATTACCAACGGCATCAGCGATATTATGTTTTCAATTACCCAATGCAGCCGCAGCATTAACAGCAGGAAAGCTAATGCAAGCATCAGGAATTTTTGCCCCAGCCATTCGTCCTCCCACAGTGGGTACAAGTCGGATTAGAATATCTATGATGGCTACCCATGAGTTAGCACATATTCAGAAATTGGTGGAAGTGATCAAAACTATTGAATATTTCTAAATCCTAAAAGGACTTTTTCTAGTAACTTACGTTTTTTGAACTAAGTAGGTGAACGGAAAAAACCGACATAAGTAACGAAAAGTAAAGAAATTGGCAAGGAATTGGTGCTATAAAAACTTGCCAAGAAAATATTATTAAAAATTTTTAGTCATTCACTAATTCATCTCGCCATTTTTCCCGTTTTTCTCTCTCTTCACGCACTTCTTCCTCCCTTTCCTTTTCTCTTGGTAATAACCAAGTTTCATGGTTTAGAGGTTTTTGTCGTTCCAAATGGTTAATAAACTGGATAATTGACAAATCGGCTTTGATAGGATTTTTTAAATAAAACCGCATATTTTGTAATATCTGATCATGATTTTTAAGTAAGCGATCGCTCATGCTTTTCCCTACCCATAGTATCAATTTATTAATCAACTTTCCGAACATACCTTTACGTTTTTTGCACATTAATAAAGTTTGTCCTTGAGTTTTTCCTCCTGATAAGATCCGAGTGGTAAATATTATGTGCAGATGGGTGAAATCATTACCAAAGGAAATTATACTAGTTGTTCCATACCAATAACAAATACTGTAATTTAGAGAACTATTAAAAAACTTACGGTAGAGTTTTAACCAAAATGACTTACTAGTAATATTGGTAATTGTACTAAAAATAATTGCATTTTGATTGAGTTCTTGTTTCTCCAAAACTATTTTTAATGGCAATTTATAAACTATACTAATTCGTTGTGTATCAATACCCTGGAGAAGTAGCACATTAGGATGACAATTAATATTAAATTCCCCACCAATAACAAAATCAAATTCCTGATTTTCCCAATCTAAAACAAATGGTAAGGGTTGTTGTGGAGTTTCCCCAGTCCATACCCAAATTATGCCATATTGTTCCGCTACTGGCCAAGTTTTGGCTTTGACAGCTATGGGTTCATCTAAATTGGGAACATCAACACAAATACCTTCAGCATCAAATTTCCACCGATGTAAAACACAGCGTAATTCATTACCCTCCATTTTACCTTCAACTAAACTTGCACCCATGTGAGGACAGTAAGCATCTAAAATAATTGTGCGTCTGTCTTGACCACGATATACTACTAAATCTCTCCCCAAAATTGTCACGGCTTTGACCTCACCCACCAATAAAGATTGAGAAGGTAATACCCAATACCAACCTTCGACAAAACTGGCTGATTGATTGAAAATTTTAGGTTTACGAACTGAGTTAAAATTATCTATATTCGTCTTCATGTTTAGGGTTTTACTTGCAGTGAAGCAGTTAGTCTATACCTATCATGAACAACCCCAAAAAACAGTTATCTTGAGTACCATCACAGAATGAATTGACAATTAACCAAAACCTAGACAACTGGCATAATATCTGATACAATAATCAGATCATGTCCGGTTGAACACTTATCATATCTGTTGAGGCTGGTAATAGGTAATTGGGAAAAGGCTATAATTTCCAGAAGTTTCCCGACACTTCAATCATTATTTTTCAGATACTAAATGTATAAATATGTTACAAGTTATTTATTCTGATCAGTTTTTAGACCACAAAACTGGAATCTACCACCCAGAAAAACCAGCCCGGTTAACAGCCATAGTTGATGCTTTAAAAACTGCGAGTTTTGCGGAAAAGATTACCTGGAAACTACCTACACCAGTTATATCAAAACCCTCTTTAATGTCTTGCATAGAAAGTGTTCATTCCACAACTTATATTAACAAAGTTAAAAATATCGCTGCTAACGGTGGTGGTTATTTAGACAGAGATACCCCCGTCTCTCCCCGTAGTTATGATGTCGCTTTGTTAGCCGTCAGTGCTTGGTTGGATGCAGTTGATATAGTTCTTAATACAGCAGATCCCGCTTTTGTCTTAGCGCGTCCACCTGGACATCATGCGGTCAGTGATACGGGTATGGGGTTTTGTTTATTTTCTAATGCTGCAATTGCAGCCTTTTACGCTTTACAACAACCAGGAATTAAGCGTGTTGCTATCCTAGATTGGGACGTACATCACGGTAATGGTACGGAAGCAATAGTCGAAACTCACCCACAAATTGCTTATATTTCCCTTCACCAATATCCAGCTTATCCCGGTACAGGGGATGCTTCTCAACAAGGTTTACACAATAATGTGTTAAATTTACCTATTTCTCCTGGTAGTGATATTACTGTCTATCAACCCCTATGGGAAAACCATATATTACCATTTTTAAATAATTTTTCCCCAGATTTACTGATTGTCAGCGCTGGTTATGATGCTAATGCTAATGATCCTTTAGCAAGTGTGAATTTACAACCAGAGGATTTTAGTTTATTTACAGAATATTGTTTGAGTATAACCAGAAAAATCATGTTTGGTTTAGAAGGAGGTTATGATTTACCAAGTCTTGCTAAATCAGTAATTGCTACTATTCAAACCTGTATTAGTTAGTCTTTTTTAGTAACTCCATATTCCACTAAATTTAAGACTTCACTACCTAGAGAATAACAATGTGTAAATATAGGAATAATATTTGATTTTTGATAGCTTGCGTGGCGTAGCCATACAAGACTCAGTAGGTATCAATTCTCTCTTTCTTCCTGTGTTCCCTGTTCCCTGTTCCCTGTTCCCTGTTCCCTGACCACACAAATAAATTCACAGAATCAAACCGGATTCCTATAGTTAAAAATTATCAAAATTATCAAATCTTTCGTAATAAAACTTTGTCATCATGTCATGAAAGAGCTAAAGTTTTGTTAAGATATAATTACTGGGAATTTCATAAAAAGTACCAGTAGCTATCTAAAGTTCAGAAGGTGAACAAATGACCACCTATATTTTTTTTGACCAAGCACTCCAGATGCTAACCACTGCTTTTTTCGCATCAATAATTATACTAACGACATTTTCTAGTATAGGTTTAGCAGTGATTGAAACAATTGAAAAAACGCGAGACAGCTAAAAATACGCTTCAAACTAGGGACAGGTGTGAAAAGTCTGATAGTATTTAGTTTCATAGCCGAAATCTGATCTACAACCTGTCACCATAAACATAATCATCTGCGTTTATCTGCGTTTATCTGCATTTATCTGCGTTTAATTCTGAATTTTTGTACCTCACCAGAAAGTAATTTCATTTTTGAAACCCACCCAGGTGGGTTTTGTCTATTGAGAAGTGTTTTCTAACCCCTAACTGAGATTCTCACAGACAGATAACGAGAAATTCATAGCACCATAGAACTAAACAGAAACTAAGCGACGCAAAGACTCAGCCCGACGTTTAGCAACGGCGTTATTAGGTGCTAATTTGAGAGTAGCTTCATACATTTCTAAAGCTTGAGCATTCAATTTTTTCTTTTCATAAGCGTGTCCGAGATTATTTAGGGCTGATATATAATCTGGGTTCAATTTGATAGCTTCTTTATACTGACGAATTGCTAAATCATATTGTTCTTGAGCAAAATAAACATATCCCAAGCCGTTGTAAATAGGAGCGATAGATTCTTCTCCCTCTTCTTCGGCTGCTTTTAGAGCTTTTTGAAATAGGACTATGGCTTGGCTAAATACTTTTTTTTCTGAATAAATACTAGCTAATTCATAATATTCTTGAGCCGTGCCTTTTTCTTTAGTTAATTTGTTTTTTAACTTGTTCAGGGAGCTTTCAAGTTTCCGAGTTTTGAATACTTGACGAAAAACACTCACACCAGCAAATGCGAGTAAACCAACAAAAGTTGAAAGATAAATGATGACTAAATTGTTATCCATTTTCTACAAATACTGATTAAATTAAAATGTGTTAGGTCATAGATATCCGACTTCTTGAAGAAGTTAGGGATCTTAATTGATTAATTACTACAATCCCCAATATTCTATCCTTTCTTTGAGCCAACCTGTAACTGTATAACGGGCAATGGCTTCATTCACTTTACGTCTTAATTCATCATATTGCAATCCTTTGGGCATAACTACAGATAATGGTTCTGCTGATAATTTAGTTGCTAGTATATGATATTGAGGATATGCTTGCACCCAACCACTAAGAACGCTAAAATCCGCAGCAAAACCATCTACTTGATTATTTTCTATTTTTTCCCACCCTTGTCCGTAGGAATTGACAGCAACTAATTGAGCAGATGGTGTAAAATATTTTAAGTAAGAAATAGTGCTAGAGTGGTTAAGAACTGCTATTTTCCGGTTTCCTACATCTTTTAATTCTTGAATAAATGTATTTTTTGTAACTATTCCCCCACTATCATAATAGTAGGGAACACTGAAGCTAACAATGCGAGAACGTGATGCTGTTGCTGTCACCCCAGCGACAGCTAAATCAACTTGCTGATTAAATACTACAGGTAAGCGATCGCTATTAGCTACTGGTTGCAATTTCACAGCATCGGCTTTCCCTAATAAATCACTGGCTAAACGTTTGGCTAAATCAATTTCTAACCCCTGTAAATTGCCTTGATTATCCCTAAAACCTAGAGGACGGAGGTTATCCTTAACTGCTAGATTTAGATAGCCTCGCTGCTGAATTTCCGCCATTGTTCCCGCAGATACAGTCAAGTCGCCACCTAAAAAAAATAGGCACACAATCCATAACAAGGTAGCGGATAATACCAGATGTAACTTCTTCATCATTGCCCAGGGTTTTACTCCAATTAAAAACTGCAAAAAACTTCTTAATTTTTAATTTTCAATTTTCCGAGGTGGCCATTTGTTACATCCGTTATTCATCCGTTGCCACCTTTATCCGTTAACCGATTGTGCCAATTCTGCAATTTTAGCAAAACTTGCCGGATCAAGAATTGCCAATTGCGCCAACATTTTGCGGTTTAGTTCCACATTGGCCTTTTTCAAATTTCCAATTAAACGGCTGTAGCTTAAACCGTGTTGTCTGGAAGCCGCATTAATACGTGCTATCCACAGACGACGAAAATCACGCTTTTTCTTTTTGCGATCGCGGTAAGCGCTTCTTAGCGCCTTCATTACCTGTTGATTAGCAGTTCTAAACAAAGTGGAATGAGAACCACGAAAACCTTTAGCTAATTTGAGAATTTTATTGCGGCGTTTACGAGCTACATTACCGCGTTTTACCCGAGTCATATCTTATTACCTGTGTTTTTTTACAAATATGGAAGCATTAAGCGCACATTTTCTTCGTCCCGTTCATGAACAACGGCCATTTTTGACATATTGCTCTTTTTGCTAGAAGATTTATGTTCTAATAAGTGGTTTTTGAAAGGTTTACGGCGGACAATTTTACCGCTACCAGTGGCGCGGAATCTCTTGGCCGCAGCCTTGCGAGTCTTTAGTTTAGGCATGAGATGGCTTTAATTCAACACAATCTACTATTATATACGAGAAAAGCCAAATTGTATGTCCCATTGGCAATATCGGCAAGGATTCCCAAAATATTCTACTTCAGGACTTGACAAGGCAAAAATTTTAGTTTACACTAATGTTATTAT
>NZ_KE384621.1:11960-32070 GCF_000426905.1 Dolichospermum circinale AWQC131C | reverse complement strand
AGATGGAAAATTTGGTTTACACTAATGTTATGAGTAGAAATCTGTCCGCGCATATATAGTAAATTTTTCCACTATCAACATCATTATTTTTATTTTCATTCATCTTCAAAAAATCCAGTACATTATTGTCATCCTGGATATCCTGATTCAGACAAAATAAAATCATCTAATAACATCCTGCTGCATATACACTGTCGCTAACACACCCTACAACACTACAACACAAGAGACACAGAGGTAAGAGGTTTAAGTTTACATTATATTAATCGGATCTACATCAATTGTTAGACTAACCGAATTTGGACAAAGCGATCGCACTTCTATCCAGTCTGGTATTTTTGGTAATGAGTCAGCAGCAAATTTAAGTAATATCTGCCAACGATAACGGTTAGCTACTCGTAATATATTAGCTGGTGCAGGTCCTAATATCTCAAATTCTGCTTTGTCTTGCAAAAATGTGGCGATAATTTGGGCTGTGTTTTGCACTTGAATGGGATCTAAACTGCTTAACCGTAATAAGATTAATCTCCCATAGGGAGGATAATTAAGGGTTTGTCTTTGTTTTAATTCTTCTTCAGCAAAAGATTGATAATCATGTTTTTGCACTGCTGCAATGATAGGATGTTCTGGGGTGTAGGTTTGGATAATTACTCTACCTGGATCTTCTCCTCTTCCTGCTCTCCCCGCAACTTGGGTGAGGGTTTGAAATGTGCGCTCATTGGCGCGATAATCTGATAAATGCAATAGTCCGTCCGCAGCAACTACACCCACTAAGGTGACTTGGGGTAAATCTAAGCCTTTGGTGAGCATTTGTGTTCCTACTAATAAATGGGCTTCACCATTAGCAAATTTGGTCAGGAGGTGACGGTGTGAACCTTTGGTACTAGTAGTATCACTGTCAAAACGAATTATTTTCAACTGCGGAAATTGTTTGGTTAATTCCTGCGCTACCCTTTGTGTACCACTTCCGAAAAATTTTAAATAAGGGGAACTGCATTCGGGACAATGGGGAGGATGTAAACGCCCATAATTACAATAATGACAGCGCAATAATTCCGCCGCTCCCTCTTCTACATGATGATAGGCCAAGGATACATCACAATGGGGACATTCTAACACATATCCACAACTACGACAAGATACAAATGTACTATGTCCCCGCCGATGAATAAATAATATTCCCTGTTGTTGCTTTGCTTCTAATTGTTGTAAAGCATTTTGCAGCTTTCTACTAAAAATAGACCGGTTTCCCTCTTTCAATTCCTGACGCATATCTACGATTTCCACGGGGGGTAATGGCCGGGAGTGAATGCGTTCTGGTAATGATAGATATTGTTGATTTCTGCTCACCCAACTTTCTAAAGAGGGAGTTGCTGAACCTAAAATTAGTGTACAATGTTCTAATTCGGCTCGCCATTGGGCGACAGTGCGAGCGTGATAGGTGGGAATGGGAGCATCTTGTTTAAAGCTGCTGTCGTGTTCTTCGTCTAGGATAATTAAGCCTAAGTTGGGTAAAGGTGCGAAAATGGCGCTGCGAGTCCCAATGATGATTTGTGGTTCTCCTGTGAGCATTTGTCGCCAGGTGTCGTAACGTTCACCGTCGGAAAGGGCGCTATGATAAACGTGGACTTTGTTCCCAAATCTAGCCCGGAATCTGTCTGTGAGTTGGGGTGTGAGTCCAATTTCGGGAACTAGGACGAGAGCGGATTTTCCTTGTTCAAGTAGGGGTGATATGGTTTGTAAGTATACTTCCGTTTTGCCTGAACCTGTGATCCCGTGTAACAATACTTTACTAAATCCAGTTAGGGAAGTAATAGTTTCTAAGGCGTGATTCTGCGCTGGTGTTAAGGATTTCGCCCAATCTCCGGCTATTGCGGGTCCTGTTTCTCTACGTAATATTTCTTTTTCTTCAATTATTATATAACCTTTATCTACCAAGGCTTTGAGTGTGGAAGTGCTGGTACTACAAAGTTGTAATAGTTCATTTTGCCACATTTCCCCCCCTTGTCGTCTTAAAACTTCGACAATTTCTTTTTGACGGGGTGTTAAATCCTGATCACTATTATCTAATAGGATGACAGCTTTTTGTAATTTCGGTTGGGTGAGTCGTGGCGGTTCTAAATAGTTTTCTGCTAAACCTAAACGAATTAATTCCCTAATTCCCCGATACGCGGCTTTAATTTTTTGTTGAATGTAGTGATAGCTATAGTCTGCTGTCGGGGTTTTCTCTAGGAGGGTGATTATTTGCTGGGCTGTAGGGCTGATGTAACCAGGAATATTTTCTTTACCCAAGGGAGTTAAGCGCAGACGACGTTGTGATTTTCCTAACAAGCCTGGTGGTAAAGCGACGCGAATAACTTGAATTAGGGGTGTATAGTAATAGGATGCAACGCGGTTGAGTAGTGTCCAATAACCGCTAGGAAAAAAACCTTCACTAACGACATCTTCTACTTCACGAATTTTCTCTGGTGGTAAGTCTGCGGGTGTTTGAGTTAATAAGCGAATAGCGACACCACCTACCTGTGTGCCACCAAAGGGAACACTTAAAATATCCCCTGGTTTGATTTGTAAATGTTCTGGGATTTTATAGGTAAATAAATCCGAACACCCTGGACAGTCTACAAGGACTTCAACCCATTGAGATAATGTTGTTTGAGACTGATATGATCCTCCAGGTTCAGCTACAGCGATAACAGATGATTTTGCACTAACAGTATACATAATTTCTGAATTTATAAACAAATATTTTGTTCATGGACTTAGCTTTGTTCTGACCTGATTGATTATATCCCTTGGTTTTACTACAAGTAAATAGTATTTTACAATACTTAAATTATTGATAATACTTGATAATCTCTAACTTATGTAATTTACTAGACCAATTATTTGGTAGCATACCTGCAACAGGTATTTAATGTCAAGTATGCAAATCAAGTTATCTACATTAGGTCAGTAACAGTTAGGTGTAAGTTGATGATTGTTTTTAAAACCTATCGCTAGATATAGGCTTAGATGATAATAAATAGGTAATAGATAAGAGATATTAGCTGATTAAACAGTTTAATTTCTCGATATTCTAGAAAATAGTTAGTAACTAATAAATTCTGTTATTAATTAACCTAAGATAAAATTACCAAATCTGGTAGAGGGTTTTTCCCTCTGTTGATAGATATTAAATGGTTTGTCAATATCAGATGTTTTTAAACATTAAATATTGTCCGGATTTTAAGTTACCATTTTTGTAATTTGGATTATTTAGTAAATATTCGTAGAGAGAAATAACTCTAGTACCAAAATGGCGATTTATTCAATAAACCTCTTCACTAAAACCGGAAACAAATCTAAACTTTGCCAAAAATCAACGAAAATTTAATATATATGATTTCTTCTTGATTTATGAACTTTACGCAGAGAATATTTACAGGCAACAACCAACAAACTTTTTCACAAATCATTTAGGATGGGTATAGGATCTGATTAATTTACATCTTCGATATTTGTTAAAGTTATAATCAAGGGGGGGGCTAACATATTTAATAATTGAGACAAGAAAGGAGTATATGTCTATTGGTATTCACAAAATAGATATTTCTTATGAATGCTAAAGCCATTAATGATTATAGGTTGTATCGAGCCACAGATAAAATCATGGACAAATACTGATTTGCATTCCTGATCTGGAATGATCAACAAGAGAGCATTTTGCTAGTGATAAGGTGTATTTTGTCCTGAGGGGAAAACTATCAAGCCTGAAAGAGGTCATTGTCATAAAATTATGTACCAAACTAAGCAACAATCCCTAAAGGAAACTATGAATCTTGCTGAATTGGGAACAATGGAAATATTGGAGAATATTACTGATCATGAAGAACCATCACTGGAAAGTTTAGAGCAAGTGGTATATGAAGATACCTCACTTGTCGAAAACTTGGAATTAGAAGAACGCAATGGCGATGACATGGCCGCAGCCCGTCCTTCGGGATATAATAAAACCGAAAATGATGATGCTGTGGGCGCGTTTTTTAAGGAAATGGCGCGTTATCCACTACTTAAACCTGATGAGGAAGTGGAATTGGCGCGACGCGTCAGATTTTTAGAAGAAATTAAAGAATTACAAGCCGCTTTAGAATTAGAATCAGGAGCGCAACCCAGTAAAGGTGAATTAGCTTCCCAGCTAGAAATGACCGAAAAACAACTGGAAAGCCGCTTGTATCAAGGGAGAGTGGCCAAGCGGAAAATGATTCGTTCTAATCTAAGGTTAGTAGTATCTATTGCGAAACGATATCTAAATCGTGGTGTCCCTTTTCTGGATTTAATTCAGGAAGGAGCAATGGGTTTAAACCGCGCTGCGGAAAAATTTGACCCGGATAAAGGATATAAGTTTTCTACCTATGCTTATTGGTGGATTAGACAAGCAATTACAAGAGCGATCGCAAATGATGCCAGAACTATTCGCTTACCAATCCATATTGTTGAAAAACTTAATAAACTTAAAAAAGCACAACGGGAACTGAAACAAAAGCTCTCTCGTAACCCAACAGAGTCGGAAATGGCCGAAGCGTTGGAAATTACAGTTCACCAATTGCGTCAACTTCAACAACTCCGACGACAAGCTCTTTCCCTTAACCACCGTGTTGGTAAAGAAGAAGACACTGAGTTAATGGATTTGTTAGAAGATGAAGATAACCAGTCTCCCGAAGCAAAAATGAACGAAAACATGATGCGTCAAGAGATTTGGGAAGTTTTAGGGGACGTACTCACCCCCAGAGAAAAAGATGTCATTTCCCTGCGCTATGGACTCACCAGCAGCGAACCCTGTACTCTCGAAGAGGTGGGTAATATGTTTAATCTTTCCCGTGAACGAGTCCGTCAAATCCAAAGTAAGGCCATGCGAAAGTTACGCCGTCCCCACATAGCCAAGCGTTTAAAAGGATGGTTGGTATAAGTTATTAGTCATTAGTCAGTGGTTAGTGGTTAGTGGTCAGTGGTCAGTGGTTAAAAAATTTATCAATTTGGATATAAACTACGAACTGTGGACTAGAGACTAGAGACTACAGACTAATGACTGCTAATACTAATTTAATTGTTCGATTTGCTCAAGTTAGTGATGTAATAACGCTTTTTCAATTAATTCAAGGACTTGCAGAATATGAAAAACTATCTCATGCTGTAATTGGTAATGCAGAAGCACTTAAAGACCACTTATTTGGTTCACCAAAATATGTAGATGCAATTATAGCCGAAATTGACGGTCAGGCTGTAGGTTTTGCCATATTTTTTCATAATTATTCAACCTTTTTGACCAAGCCAGGCATTTACCTAGAAGATATCTTTGTTTCCCCAGAATATCGCCGTCAAGGCATTGGTAAAGCACTTTTGACCAAAGTAGCCCAAATAGCTGTAGAAAGGGATTGTGGCCGTTTAGAATGGAGTGTTTTAGATTGGAATGTATCAGCCCAAGAATTTTACCGCAATATGGGAGCAGATATTTTAGAAGATTGGCGGATTTGTCGGGTGACAGAAACAGGTCTGACCCAATTAGCAAATCAAACATAAACGGAACTGACGCAACTGTCACAAAAAAGTATAATTCTTTGTAGTCAGGGCTTTAGCCCTGATCTGATTTTCGTAGGGTCTCCTAGAAAAAACTAAAGTTCTAACTACAATCTAGAATATTATGTCAATTGCATAAATCCTGATTAATTTCTTTTAGCCAGTCTTCAATTTCCATTTACATAATTTTACATTTTGCCAAAACCCTGAAAATATCAATCAATTAATCTCCAATTCTCAATTATTAGAGCCAAGTTCGACAGTCTGTCGTTTGACTAATGGAATCAAATAAAATGAGAATTATGGAGGATATTTGCACGGGATTCAGATATTGTTGTAGAGAGAACACCAGATGAAAAGAATTATCTCCGTATTAATGTTGAGCGTAACTATCTTCACCGTTGCTTTTAGTAGTCCCGCTTTAGCGGCTAATGCAGCCAATGGAGCAGCAGTATTTAAGGCTAATTGTGCTTCTTGTCACGCTGGTGGTAGAAATTTAGTTAATGCTGCTAAAACCTTGAAAAAGGGCGCTTTGGAAAAGTACGGTATGTACTCTGCTGAAGCAATTATTGCCCAGGTTACTAATGGTAAAGGAGCTATGCCAGCTTTTGGCAAAAAGTTAAAAGCAAATCAAATAGAAGATGTAGCTGCTTATGTACTAGAACAAGCTGATAAAGACTGGAAAAAGTAAGTTTACATCGGATTTGATAGCTTAACAATGTGCGGGGCTTTTTGTCCCGCTAAATATTTGCAGTGAATTGAACTGAACTTAATTTAGTATATTATTTGTTTTCAAGGTATATGGCGATTATAAATCGCAACTACACAAACAAAGTCTACCTGCATGGACTAGTAATCATATTCATTTCATGTTTGACTCTATTCTCAATCAAATAAATAATTATCAAAATTAGTAATAAAATATGGGGTTATCAGGTTTTATCATAGAACAGCGCGAAAAAGAAGCAGAAGCATTGAAAACTTTTCTTTTCTATAGTCTCATTGTTTCAGTAGCATTACATCTTGGGGTACTAGCTTTAAGTATTCATAAGTTTTTTCACAGAGTCAAGGAAATTAGAGAAGAACCAATTGAACTGACAATTTTGGAACCCATACCCCAAAAATTTGTTCAACCAGCAACAGAAATAAAATCTCCAGTCAAGATCAATTCTGGTAGTAGCGGTGGTGGAAATAACAGCGAAGAAATTTCCATACCAATAGAAAAAGGTAGTAGTCTAATCAATTCATTTGTACCACCTCTAGCTAAACATTACCAACCAAAAATCACCAATCACTTTATCACTAAACCATCCCAAACAGTTACCAATTTTCAACCCAAAATAATAGCAAAACTACCAAAAAGTAACCCAATTAAAAACACGAATTTTCAACCTGAGACTATAGAAAAACCTGCAAAAATAGACCCAATTGAAAACACGAATTTTCAACCTAAGATCATAGAAAAACCTGTAAAAATAGACCCAATTGAAAACACGAATTTTCAACCTGAGACCATATTGAAATTACCAGAAATCAACCCAATACAGAAATTAGATGAAAACTCAAATAACTTCCCGTCTACTGAACCTCAAGCAGATACAAAACCAACAGATATCCCACCATTAAATTCAGAAAGTCCAACCAATATTAGTCCCTACAATATCCCTATTCCCTCAACAAACCCCACCGTTTTCACACAGTTACCGCAGAATGGGAATGGTTTAGGTACAGGTACGGGTAATGGTAATGGGAATGGTTTAGGTACAGGTACGGGTAATGGTACTGGTAATGGTTTAGGTACTGATAATGGTGCTGGTAATGGTGTTGAAGCAGAAAGTAACCCAATAGCTACCGCACCCAAACCCACGATAGAAAATAGTTCTAAGTTAAATCCTGCAGCAGAATGTATTCGGTGTGAATATAAATACCCAGATAGAGCCAGGAGGCGTGGTGCAGAAGGTACTGCATTAATTGCTATTGATACAGATGAAAATGGTACTGTTACGCAGGTGCGGTTAATTCGTTCCAGTGGTGATAGCGAACTAGACGAAGCAGCCGAAAAATATGCACAAGACTGGAAGTTAACACCTAAAGAGGGAGGAAGAGAAGCAGTGACAACCGAAGTTAATTTTATCATCAAAGGATCGCAACTTTACCGTAAACGTCAAGAACGTCAAAGACAAAAACCTCTTATTTTCTAGATTAATTCCACTATGACAGCTTGTCTTTTGACACTGTTGCTATTAATAGGGAAAATTCCAATTAGTGATTGTTATTACCGGGTGTGAGTTGAGAAATATGAATAGAAAATTCTTTGTTTTACCAGTATCTTTATTGAGCTTATTAGTAGCATTTCCCTCTATAGCTGCTGATTATGAGCAGTCAGATATTCCTAATTTAAATGAAATTGAATTACCCAGCACAAATGCTGAATTATTAACCCAACAACCAGGAGAGAATGAAGTTAAGACAGAACCCAATTCAGCAGGAGATTTAACACCTACAAATGATCCAGATATATCTCTAGAAACGATTGGAGAAAAAGACCTTCTTCCTGAATCTACTCCTACTTATGTAATTGAAAAAGAAGAAATTAAAAAACAGGGTGCAACTAGTGTTGCTGATGTTTTGAAAAAAATGCCCGGTTTTGCAATTAATAATGTGGGACATGGTGCAGATATTCACACAGGAACATATTATCGAGGAGCTTCCATTGATCAATCTGTATTTCTAATTAATGGTAGACCCATTAATACAAATATTAGTACCTATCATGGTGCAACAGATTTAAATAGCATTCCTGTGGAGGCTATTGAAAGGGTCGAATTATATAGCGGTACAGCATCTTCTTTATATGGTTCTTCAGCTTTTGGTGGAGTTGTGAATATTATCACAAAAGCAGGTTATGGTAAACCTAAATTAACTGGAAGTTTAGAATTTGGCTCATTAAATCTAAATAATCAACAGTTAACTTATGGTGGTTCAACTAATAAGGTAAAATACAATTTTAGTTTTGAAAGGTTCTTTATAGATAACCGTTATTCTGTTCCTGTCGGGGCTGCAAATAGAGATAATGAAGGAAAGTTATTTAATGCAGATACAGCTACCAGCACTTACTTTGGTAGTGTGGGTATGGATTTAGATCCCAAAAATTCTTTAAATTTAGATGTAACTACACTCAGTAGTCGTCGAGGTTTGGTTTATTTCGGTTTCCCTTTGCAAAAAGATAGATTAGATCATGATGGTTTAAATATTGGTTTATCTTGGAAAACTAAATTGGGTGAAGGGGAAGATTCCAATTTAACAACTACATTAGGCTACAACCGAGATTATTTTAGCACCTATGGACCAACGGGAGCGACATTTTACAGAACTGGAGTTTTAGATACACAACAATTTAAAACTAGGTTAGATCATGAATGGAAACTCACTGAAAATCATCAATTGCGCTGGGGTTTAGACTTAAAAAATACCGATTTAATTGGCAATGTTTTGAGTACAAATCCTGTCCTAATTCCTAAAAATGAAAGAGAAGATAGAAGCGTTTTAAATACAGCTTTATTCGCTGTTAATACCTGGGTAATTGATGATGATATCCAAATAGATTTAGGGTTAAGACAAAGCTTTGATAGTCAATTTGGTAGTTATTTTAATCCCAGTGCAGGTTTACGTTATACTTTTAATCCAACGGTAGCATTTCGTGGTAGTTGGGCGGGGGCGCAACGCAATCCTGGATTAGATCAATTATATGTTTTTGATACGGTTCATAATTGGAATCCTAACCCGGATTTAAAGCCGGAAACTGGTTCTACTTGGACTGCGGGAGTAGATGTCAAATTCTCGGAAAAACTGTTAGGACAATTTACTTATTTTGGAAATAGTTTAGATAATCGTTTGGGAATAATTAGTGGAAAATGGCAAAATATTGGTTTAGTTGATACCAATGGTTTAGAAACAGCATTGCAATTAAAAGTTAATCGTAATTGGTCAACTTTTCTCAACTACACTTATACAGATGCTCAAATCAAAACTGGTACAGAAACAGGATTACAATTAGGGTTAATTCCCTATTCTTGGCTACAAACTGGCATTGGTTATCAAAAAGATGGATGGGAGGGTAATTTATATGCTACTTATAATAGTGGTTCTCGTCGTTCTATTTTTAATAACAGTAGTGCTGGAGAAAAAAATACAGATTTTGCGCCATCTTTCTTTAATTTAGATTTTAGTGGCCGCATTCCTGTAAATAAAAATTTGGGACTAACTTTTTACCTAGAAAATATATTAGGTGAACAGTACGAACGAGTTAATCGAATTTATAGCCCGGGTTTTACTTTCCGGGTGGGTTTAAGTTCCAGTTTATAGGATTTTTTCGATTTTGTTGGGTTGCGCTGTTGCTTATAGCGGTTCTCAGTTGAGTGAGATACAAGAACCCCACCCCCAACCCCCTCCCCGCCAGCGAGGAGGGGGCTTATGATGTATCTCATTCAAGTGCATACCACTATAACCCAACCTACGGTTATAATTTGTAGGATTATGTTGGGTTGCGCTGTTGCTTAACCCAACCTACGGTTATACAGCACTTCCCGATGTTATGAGGTACAAGAACCCCACCCCAAACCCCCTCCTCGCTTGCGAGGAGGGGGCTTAAGATGTACCTCATAAGAGCGGAAACCCCTGTAATTTGTAGGATTATGTTGGGTTGCGCTGTTGCTTAACCCAACCTACGATTTGACACGGTGCTACGGTTCTGGATCAATTCCCAATTCCCGCAATTTAGCAGCTAGTCTTTCTGCTCTTTGATGTTCTCTATCTGCTCTTTGACGTTCTTGTGCTGCTTGTTCTGAACTCCATAGCAGTAAATTACCTGATTTATCCCACCAACGTAGCCAGTTCATGGTTTGTCCCAACCTTTCCCCAGACCAGATTCCCAGGTATAATTCCAATTGTGGAATCCATAGCCGCCCTTGATTATCTACTGGGTGTAAAATATATCTGCCATCTTGCAAATAACGGACTTCTAGACTACTATCATAGGGATCATAAGTCACATAAGTGGGTATTTGGAGAATCTGCTCGTAAAAATGCAGTTTACCATAGGGAGGTGTTGATCTAATGGATAGTTCCCCACCCTCTGCTTCTGAGAGAAATTCCATCACAATTGTGACTGCTGCACCATCTGTATTAGGGGTATAACTACGACGAATTACCCCCTCTGGTACGGAATGTACTTGAGGAACATAAAACCAGTCTGGAGCTTTGACGACAATTTTTTTATTAACTGTTGCTACCAGCCCCAAATTCGAGCCAATGAGCATTTCTGGCTGGATATATCCTGAAGCTCCCAAAGCATCGGTTAAAGCCGCTGCGAGGGCGGGTTGTTGAATATTTTCTACAGGATCGTCAGGTAATATAAAATTAGCTGGTAGAGGTTCCCAGGTGATGGTTGTTTTAGCTTTTATAGACGGGGCTTCGAGTACCATTTTATTAACCCTCAACCAGAAATGTTTGTGCAAATTAACTACAGTATATCAAAGTTGAGCCATTAATTTTAATTACTATTACCGTCCTACAATTTTTTCAATTTTTTCACCAATCATTAATACTGTTTTCGTCCCAAACCTGTAATTTCAATTCTTGCAAATAATTTAACCCATTTTGAATTTGTGCTTCTGTTCCTTGTAAGTCTAAATCAAACCAACCGTCACCTTGACCATTTTATTTACAGTTAAGTTGTATTCAGAAACTAGGCGAGAAATTACGGGTTCTTGATGATGATCTTGAGAAATTCTGACTCTAATTCTCTTATTGATCAAGGTATTTTCACTACTCATAACAACTCCTAAGATGTAATTTAGATGTAATTTAATAGTTGAGTTATTACCCATTACCCATTACCCGTTATTCGACTTCTTTAATACGGGTTTTTCGTTCTAGAATTTCCTTGAGTATCAAAGTAACAACCGCCAAAAGTGCCAAAATTACAGCCGCAGAAAAAGCCGCTTCGGTTTCATATTGTTTGTAAGCATCTTCCACAAATAATGGTAAACTCTGGGTTGTATTAGCAATGTTACCAGAGACTACGGAAACTGCACCAAATTCCCCCATTGCTCTAGCATTTGTTAAGATTAAACCGTAGAGTAAACCCCAACGAATACTGGGTAAAGTGACTCGCCAAAAAATTTGCCAATCATTTGCACCTAAGGTTCTGGCGGCTTCTTCTTGGTCTTTACCAAATTCCTCTAAAATCGGAATTACTTCCCTAGCAACAAAAGGCATACTTACAAAAGCCGTAGCCATTACCATTCCGGGAAAAGCAAAGATGATTTTAATATCTAATGCTTCTAACCAAGGTCCAAACCAACCCTGTTTCCCGTACAATAAAACTATCATTAAACCGGCGACAACTGGGGAAATAGAAAAGGGTAGGTCAATTATACTGAGAACTATAGCACGTCCTGGGAATTTGTGCCGAGCGATCGCCCATGCCGCACATAAACCGAAAACTGCATTTAGAGGAATAGAAATTACAGCTAATAATAAAGTTAACCAAGCTGCATGGAGAAATTCCGGTTTTGTCAGGTTAGATAAAAATGGTTCATATCCCTTTCTGAAGGCTTCAAAAAAAACATTAATGGCGGGAATATATTGAACCAAAAATAAGTAGGAAATCGCTACACCAATTAAAATTGTTGGTACCCAACTTTGTTTTTTTCCCTGTTTAACTTTATCTATTGTCATATCTTCTTGCCCAAGCTTGTAAGAAATTAATTGCTAATAACAAAACCAAAGAAATTCCTAATAAAACCACACCAATTACAGTTGCACCAGAATAGTCATATTGTTCCAAACGTTGAAAAATTAACACAGGTGCAATCAAATCTTGATAGGGTGTATTAGAAGAAATAATTACTGTTGAACCGTATTCCCCAACTGCACGGGAAAAACCCAAAGCGACACCAGTTAAAATTGTCGGTAATAAAGGAGGTAAAATTACTTTCCAGAAAGTTTGCCATTGAGAAGCACCTAAGCTCCAAGCCGCTTCTTCAATTTCTGCTTCCATTTCCTGAAGTACAGGTTGTACAGTCCGCACCACAAAGGGTAAGGATATAAATACCATGGCCACTCCCACACCCAAACGGGTAAAGGATACTTTAATGCCCATTGGTGCTAACAGTGAACCCAACCAGCCATTATCACTATAAACTGTTGCCAGTGTTAAACCTGCTACGGATGTTGGTAATGCAAAAGGTAAATCTACTGTAGCATCAATAATCCTTTTAAAAGGAAAATCGTACCGCACTAATACCCAAGCAATCAAAGTTCCAAACACGCCATTAAGTAAAGCAGCCAATAAAGACGTAACAAAAGTTACGTTATAGGTAGCCAATGCTAAGTCACTAGTGGCAATTTCCCAAAACTTCGCCGGTGACTCTGTACTGGCTTTGAGAAACATGGCGACAATAGGAATAAATAACATGATAGTTAAATATCCTAAAGTAATTCGCCAAGTCCAGGGAAGATGAATTAAATTTTTTAAAAACACCTTCCCAGGTTGAATATTAGTTGTTACACCAGAAGATAGGTTCATAACTCAAAAATTACCGTTTATTCTTAGCTTGAATTTTATCAAAAATTGCTCCTTCAGCAAAGAATTTTTTCTGAATGGCTTCCCAACCACCTAATTCTTGAACTGTACTCAAAGTTTTTATTGGCGGATATTTGTCCGCAAACTCCTTATTTTTAGCCACTGTTTCATTTACAGGACGAAATCCCACTTTCGCAAATTCCTCTTGTGCTTCGGGAGTAAACAAGTATTTAACAAAAGCTTCTGCTACTTGACGATTATCATGTTTATCAACATTTTTATCAACAATAGCAACGGGATTATCAATGGAAATATTCACATCAGGAAGAATATAATTAGTTTTTTCACCCTTGTCTTGGGCTAAAACAATTTCATTCTCATAATTGATTAAAGCATCACCTTGGCCTTGTTTAAAAAATGCGTCTGTAGCTTCACGAGCATCTTTGGTTAAGACGGGGACATTTTTATAAACTTTAGTCACAAACTCCGTTGCTTTTGCTTCATCTCCACCTGTTTTAATTACTGAATTCCAAAGTGCTAAAAAATTCCACCGCGCTACCCCAGAAGTTTTAGGATCTGCGGTAATTAATTTAACATCATCTCTCGCTAAATCAGCCCAGTTATTGATAGCTTTGGGATTACCTTCACGAGTTACTAAAGCTGCAACAGATTTAGTCACAATACTGTCATTAGGAAATTCTTTTTCCCACCCAGGCTGAATTAGTCCCGCTTTTTCAATTTTTTGCGTATCTAAAGCTAGTGCTAGATGAACAATATCTGCTTCTAAACCATCAACTACAGCCCTAGTTTGCGAACCTGAACCACCGTAGCTTTGCTTAAAAACCACAGTTTGATTATGTTCTTTTTGCCATTTTTCCACAAATTTGGGAATAATTGCTGCGTGAGCAGTTTTCGTGACTGCAAATGATACAATCGTTAGTTCTACATTGCCTTTTTTATTTGCTGAATTACTGCTTTTTATTCCAGAGCAAGCAGTGAGAGATACAGTTAATACAGTTCCTACTAAAAAAAGTGATACAAAGCCTTTGAAGGAATTTGCTCTCCAGGTCTGTTGCTGTATTTTTAGTAATTTATACCACAAATTCATCTTTTCTCCTTTAATCTCTTTGAATTTTGCTAAAGCGTAAGATTTTAATTACAAGCCCTTTGCAGGTACTTAGTAATCAATACCAGGTAAAACTGCATATTGACGATAGGGAATAGGGAGATTTTAGCAGTATGTGGGACAAATGACAACCTCTTTAATTTTCATGTATTAATTTCTGATCATCTTTATTTTAATCTATTAATCATAATTACTTAATAAGTTTTTATTTTAAGCACTTAAAACTAATAAATATTTTACAATACATCCTGGTGAAATACTTACCAAATAAGATTTTTAAGCAATTTAATCATTAAAAAATAATTGCAATATATAATACATACAATATCCGATAGGGAAATGATTATTTTTAAGTGGAAAAACTATTGATTTTATTTATTGTATCTGATATGCTTTTTCTGACCAATAAATACGATATCTCGACAGGATTATCGTAGATTATATTAATACGCAGTTAAGGACACCATGACAAATAATTCTGTAACAACAAAGCCATTATTTCCCGCTTTATTCTTAGCAACTGGTTTAAGTATCAGTACAATTTTACCTGTATTCGCAAATTCAACCCAGAAAACGCAAATAATTAGTCAAAGTGGGAAAAAAGTAGAAATTACCTTAGTTTCCTACGCTGTTACCAAGGCTGCTTACGGAAAAATTATTCCCGACTTTGTAGCAAAATGGAAAAGAGAAAAAGGCCAAGATGTGATCATTCGTGAAAGTTACGGTGGTTCTGGTTCTCAAACCCGCGCTGTCATTGATGGTTTAGGTGCAGATGTGGTAGCATTGGCATTGGCTGGGGACATTAAAAAAATCGAAAAAGCCGGCTTAATTCAACCAGGTTGGGAAAAGGAAGCTCCAAATAATTCCATTGTTACTCGTTCGGTAGTAGCTTTAGAAACTCGTAACGGTAATCCCAAAAAAATCAATACTTGGAGTGATTTAACCAGAACTGATGTTAAAATTGTCACTGCAAATCCAAAAACATCCGGTGGTGCTAAATGGAACTTTCTAGCTTTATGGGGTGCTGTGGTGAAAAATGGCGGAAATGAAAGCCAGGCTTTGAAATTTCTTACTAATGTCTTTAAAAATGTAGTTGTATTACCCAAAGATGCACGAGAATCTAGTGATGCTTTTTACAAAAAAGGTCAGGGTGATGTATTATTAAACTATGAAAATGAAGTCATTTTAGCTGCACAACAGGGAAAAACAGATACAACTTACACAATTCCCCCAGTAAATATTTCTATAGACGCACCTGTCGCAATTGTGGATAAAAATGTGAATAAACATGGAAATCGTGAAGTTGCTGAAGCTTTTGTTAAGTTCTTATTTACTCCTCAAGCACAGAGGGAATTTACTAAGGTTGGTTTTCGTCCAGTTGACCCAACTGTATCCAAAGAAGTACAGAATAAATTTCCTAAGATAGTCAAACTCTATACTGTAGATAGTCTAGGGGGTTGGAATGGTGTCCAGAAGAAGTTCTTTGAGGATGGTGCTATCTTTGACAAAATTCAAAGCGGACGACGCTAAATATACCAGATTGTAATTTAATTTAATACCGGAATCAAAAAGAGGGGTTGCTGTTTTCGTTTATCCCTCTTCTTGTCTATGTCCTTAAAATGAGCATTCTTGGCAAATATCCAGTTAAATCTAGATATTTTGTAGTGGTAAACCATCCTCAAATACTAGTAATTCCCCTGGTTGAATGGGTGTCCAAACTTCATTATACGTAAGTGGTGTAGTGACAATCACAGCTACGCGATCGCTTGGTGTAGTCAATTCACTAAAATCTACAGTCATTTCTTCATCAATTAAGTGAGCGGCCGCAAAGGGTGCTTGTCTAATAATGTAACAAAGTTTAGTGGAACAATGGGTAAAAAAGTGATCTCCGTCTGAGAGTATATAGTTAAAAGATCCACAAGCTGCTATTTCCTTGGTAATTGTCTGTAATGTGTGGTAAAGTTCCTTTAGGGGTGGTTGTCCTTGGGGAAAATGCGATCGCAAAGTATTGAGGATTAAGCAAAACGCTCTTTCACTGTCAGTAGCACCTACGGGTTGAAAAACACCATTGTTTTCTGGGTAAAAATCTGGTAAATTACCATTATGAGCAAATACCCAATATCTTCCCCAAAGTTCTCGACGGAAAGGGTGACAGTTCTCTAGGGCTATTTCCCCTTGAGTAGCTTTGCGAATATGGGCGATAACATGAGTAGAATGAATGGGATACTGACGGATAAACTCAGCAATTGGTGAGGCTATAGAAGCTTCAGCATCTACAAAAATCCGACATCCTTTCCCTTCAAAAAAAGCAATTCCCCAACCGTCGCTATGTTCATCTGTTTTTCCCCCCCGTGCGGAGAATCCTTCAAAGGAAAAGCAAATGTCTGTGGGTACGTTGCAGTTCATTCCTAGAAGTTGGCACATTAGCGTTATACTTCTGATTGTAAACTCAAGAATAACATTAAAAAAAATTAAAATTAATAAGCACCAGTTTGGGGAAATTCATCATTCAAAGCCCATTTACCAATTTCCCGCAGTCTGTAATCAACCGGATCATGAAGTGTAAAAGTACGCATATTTCGCCAATAACGATCAAAACCATATTTTTGACTCGTAGCAGATGCGCCCATAACTTCAAAAATGCGGTTGGTAATGTCTAATCCTACTTTGGTTGCTGCAACTTTGGCAGTATTCACTGCTATCATACATTCTCCCCTTTGTGTTGGGGTGAGGTTGTGTTCTTTTTCCCAAGCTGCTTGTAGTAATTCTATGGCTTGGTTAACTAAGGCCTTTACTCCTTGTAAGTCTACCCACATAGTACCATAGTGGTGAAGAATAAAAGGATCTTTAGCAACACATTCCACCTCTGATGTCAACCAAGGTTTTTTACGGTTTTGAGTATAATTTTTAGCTGACGCAAAAGCACCCTCAGCAATACCTAAGTAAATATTAGCTAGGTTGAGTTGAGTTATACAAGAACGAATAGTAGTAAAAATACAATTTTGGTTATATCTAGCACCAATAATTTCCTTGGGATAAACAATCACATTGTCAAAATTGATATTACCGCTATCAGTTTGGCGTTGTCCCATGCTATCCCAATCAGTATTAATTTTTACTCCTTGTCTCTGACTGGGAATGACTAAAATAATTAATTCTCCCGTTGTTTGATCAATAGCTGAAAGTGGTAAAATATCAGAATCAACAGAACCGGAACAAAAGCTTTTACTACCATTAAGTAAAAAATGATTTTCCTGTGCTGTAATAACTGCTCTTTTGTCTCTAGGGTTAAGAGCATTGCACCAAAACCAATTATGATTAACAGTTTCGCTATAGTAATATTGTTTCTGCTCAATTGTACCAAAGATATGGGGAATAACTACCCCAATTTGATGATATGAGAAAACATGAGCTAAGGAACTATCAACTTTAGCAAATTCCCGAATTATTTGGAATGTAGTTATCCAGTTTGCGCCAATTCCTCCATATTCTTGAGGGATAATCAGCTTGAGTAGGTTACTTTGTCGCAAACTATCCCGTTCTGGTTTTGGTGTACCTCCTTGAGCATCTCTTTCTATAGCAGTTTGGGCAAATTCCCTTGCTAAAGACTGAGCTAAAACAATGTAATCTTTGGCTTCTAATTCTAAATCATTTCCCATTAATCTCAAAACCTACTTATCAAAAATCTTTATTCAATTTCTAACTGTTTTTTAGCCTGTTTTAATTGTTTCCACAAACTATGAATTTGTTTGTAAGCCTCCTGTGGAGATATTTTACCACCTGTTTGTAAATTACAAATATAATTTACCCGTTGAGCAAATTCTTGGAGATTAGCATTAAAAACTAAATATTCCGGTTTAAACTGACCGTAATAGGAACTGCGAGGGTAAAGAAAATCACATATCTCAGAGAGTAAATCAGATTCTTGTCTCATGATTCGATTATCAGTATTGGTGATTAGACAGAGATACAAACTTGACATTTTACGGGCTTTGGGTTGTAAAGACCGATAACCCGATAGAGATAGAGTAGTTTTAAAATTTATCCTACGAGCATTACATATTTTTCTGAATTAGGCAAGACATTTTTAGAGAATTGCTTTAAAAAAGATTATTACATATTTTTCTCAATTAGGTAAGAGGTTTTGAGTTCATTTTTCTCAATTTCTGGGAGATTTGAGAAGTAGTTTCCAAGATTTATTTGCAGATTATTACATATAATTCTCAATTAGGCAAGAGGTTTTGAGTTAATTTTTCTTAATTTCTGGGAAAATTGAGAAACTTGTTAGAGTTGGTTAGGGTAGGACAAGAAAAATAACAAATAATAGCAAATAATAGGTTTATGGACAAACGTTATTTTTTGCAAATGGGTGCCGTATTAGTCGGTACAGCCTTTTTTTCCCGTTATATCAATTGGAGTTCAGAAACAATGGCACTTTCTAATACAGAGTTTGCAGTGACTAAGACTGAGGAAGAGTGGAAGAGTATCCTGACACCAGAACAGTTTCGTGTATTGCGGAAACATGGTACAGAACCTTCCCATACCAGTCCCCTGGATAAGCAATATGAACCTGGTACTTATGTCTGTGCTGGTTGTGGACAAGCTTTGTTTACTTCAGAGACTAAATTTAATAGTGGTACTGGTTGGCCGAGCTTTTTTAAACCAATTGAGGGAGCAATTGCTACGACTACAGACAGGTCATTTTTTATGACCAGAACTGAGGTGCATTGCAGTAATTGTGGTGGACATTTAGGCCATGTATTCAATGATGGTCCCAAACCAACCGGCTTGCGCTACTGTATGAATGGCGTATCATTACAGTTTATACCTGCGTAGATTAGGAATTTTCGCAAGGGGTAATTTCATAGATAAAACCCCTTGTGTGATTCTATCAAAAGCAGGAAATTATAATATAGCAGGTAGTATTTAGATGAAATTCTTGAACCGAAATCAGTAAGGATTAAATAATGCAAGTTCTCAAAAGATCAATCAAGCCAGAAAGCTATATATCATTTCTGTACACTTACCAAACTACTTGGGGGACTGCTGGTGATATTTGTTTAGTTCGTGAAACCGTAGCTAAATCCAGCGGGGCGAAATTTGTAGGCCGGAGAATCCAATTAGCTATTCCCAAGGGAATGGAACGTGATTACGTAGTGAATATTCCAGTCATAAAAATTGCAGGTCATGTGGGTGAGGGACATCCTAAAGACCCGCATTCGGAATGGGAGGCTTATGATGGTATAGATCCAGAATTAGCAACTACTGTTTTGAAAATTTGGGGGTTTAAATTGGTTGAATTGTAAGGGTTTTTAGCTTAAACATTGTCATGTTTGAGCTTAACTTACTGGATTTCCGTATATTCTCTAAATTTTCCCATGAGAATCAAATCCAATCAAAATATGATTTAAAATTTCTCCCTTTTAAAACATTCTCGAAAGGATGAAAATGGATTATTCCCAAGTAGCTACATTTCGCAGCAAATTAGGAATTTCACCCTGTGATAAAGGAAACTCTAAAATTGTTTCTCGATAACCCAAATATCCTGATTCAGTAAAAGATAAAAGCATTCTTTCTAGTGCAAGCCAAACTTCTGATTCGTATTCCCAATCATGATAACGTTTAGCACGACCAGCAATGGAACGTAAAGCCCAAAAGTAGGAATTTCTAACTACCGAACCGCCTTTTTTAAATTCTGGTACATCTTCCTTGTGAATAAATAAAATGTTATTTTCAATTCTGCATCTCATAGATAAAATAGAATATAGATAAAGCCACGCTGTGATATTATCATAAACTAAAATCCACTTAATTTACATATTTGGGCGGGCAGGGATGCCCAA
>NZ_KE384621.1:0-11777 GCF_000426905.1 Dolichospermum circinale AWQC131C | reverse complement strand
CACAAGAATGTTATTTTTTATCCTGCTGTTTTTTCAGATAATTTTTAGCCCAAGCATAACGGTTTGAGTCTTTTTTCAAAAGATAATTAACTAACTCCTGACGCTGTTTTTCATCTTTTGCCTTTTTCAAAATAGATTTAATTTCTGAATCCATATCTAAAGGTTTAGCACCACGTTTAATTGCTTCATTAAACCACTTATCACCTTCAAAATATTTACCTTGTTGATAACAAATAGCTCCCATTAATGTATAGGGATGATGACTATCTGCTTGATATTTCATTGCTTGAAGAGCGCAAATTTCTGCATCATGTAATTTATCACAATCTCTAAACGCTCCACCTCTAGTAGTTAATAAAGCAGACTTGAGTTTATTATCTTTAATGCTGTTGAGTGGTAAATTATCTGTTAACTCTAATGCTGATTTTGATCTATCAGCTTTACGTAAATGGCTACTAGCATTTACTAAATTCCATCTATTACCAGTGCGTTTAAATTCCTGTTGATAAAAATTAGCTTCAATAATATGGTATTTAGTCCAAATTAAACCAGAAAATAATGTAATTTCTCGACTATTTCTCTCATATTCCCAACTGTAGTAGTTATTTTGAGAAACTTTTATTTTTGTTTCTTGTAACCAACCAATATCTTTAGGTTCTATTCTCTCATCTTTTTCTAATTTTTGTAAAATGAGATATAAAGGACTATTTGGTGATTGATCTTGATAATTTGAAATAGCATATTTTGACTTTAAAATAGAAAATAGTCGTTTTTGAACTAAACTGATAATATCTTCCCGTCCATTATTTTTTAACCATTCAGTTTCCGAATCAGTTAATAATCCATTCTCTTCAATTTTAGATTTTAAATGATTAATGTATTTATCATTAGCTAATTTGATGGTTTCCAGCAATTTACGCTTTTTCAGGAAATTAACATCTTGTCCTCCTAAAGAATTACCTGAATCAATATTTTTTAGAACTTTATAAAGATGAGATTTTGGAGATATATCTTCATATTCTGTGGCTTGATACTTAATCTTCAAAGCTGCAAATTCTTTTGTTTTTTCCTTTTCTTCAGCAATAGTAATAGTTTCAATAAGTTCCTGTTCTTTTAACCAAGTAAGTTCGGTATCAATTAAATTTTCTTCTGCTTCTAATTTTTGCAGAATTGGATATAATGGACTTGATAAAGATCCACTTTTATATTTAGTCGCTTGATATTTTTCTTTTAATTGAATAAACTCATTTCGTCTTGTTGCTTCTTGTTGTTTAACAAATTCTAAGGTTTCTGAAAGTTCCTGTTCTATTAACCATTTATATTCTAACTCAGTTAAACGTTCTGAGATATCTATTTTTTTGAGAATAGGATAAAGTGGACTATCAGAATGAGAATCTTGATATTTATTAGCGTTATACTTACATTTTAAACTAATAAATTTTTGATTTTCAATAGCAATTGAATTTACTTTTTTAAACCCATTTGAGATTAGCCAATTAAATTCTTTTTCAGTAAGAAAATTACCTGAATCTACTTTACAAAGTATAAAATATAAAGGACTTACAGCCCAAGAAATATGATAATTATTAACTTGATATTTTGACTTGAGTTTTGTAAATTCAACACCTAAATCTACCGTATCTTTAATTCTTTGCTGCTGTTGATTTCTAATTACTTGAACCGTTGCTAAAAGGTTTTCTTTTTGCAGCCAAATATATTCTAAATCCAGAATTTCAATTCCTAAATCTGCTTTTCTGAGAATGAAATAAAGTGGACTATTAGGAGATAAATTTTGATAGCTATTCGCTTGATACTTATCTTTTAAAGCAGTAAAGTGTTTAACGTGATTTTGGTAGTCTTGGTCTGTATTAATGGTAGTCATAGGAAATATTGATGCAGTTAGACCTGATTAGTATGAGTATTTTAAGCAAAAGGGGTATTCCAAATCAACACCCCATCAGAATTTATGGTCTATGACAATACTTTACATTGTCCATAATGACGTAAGAGATGATCACATAAAACTAAGGCCACCATAGCATCAACCATAGGTACAGCGCGGGGTAAAACACAAGGATCATGTCTACCTTTTCCTGCTAAAACTGTTTCTTCACCTTCTTTTGTGACGGTTTTTTGTTCTTTTCTAATAGTGGCTGTTGGTTTAAAAGCCACTCTGATAATGATATTTTCTCCATTAGAAATTCCCCCTTGAATCCCTCCAGAACGATTAGTTACTGTTCTAATTTCCCCATTTTCATCAATATAAAATTCGTCGTTATGTTCAAAACCTGTTAACAAAGTCCCGTCAAAACCTGAACCGATTTCAAAACCTTTACTAGCAGGAAGTGACATGACTGCTTTTGCTAAATCTGCTTCTAATTTATCAAAAACTGGTTCTCCTAAACCCTTGGGAACATTTCGCACCACACATTCAACCACACCACCAATAGAATTACCATCTCGACCGGTTTCTTCTATTAATGAAATCATGGTATTAGCAATTTCTCTATCTGGACAACGGACAATATTGCTTTCTACGTCTGCTAAAGTGACTGTATTTGTATCTATTACGCCTTGTAAATCTTTAATGCGCTTGACATAGGCGATAACTTCTACATTTGCAACTTGATGTAAAATCTTTTTAGCGATCGCACCAGCAGCCACTCTACCTATTGTCTCACGGGCTGACGACCTTCCGCCACCTTGCCAATTTCTCAAGCCATATTTAGCATCATAGGTAGCATCTGCATGAGAAGGGCGGTATTTTTGCGCCATTTCATCGTAGTCTTGGGAACGGGTATCTTTATTTCTGACTAAGATAGCTATGGGTGTTCCCAGAGTTTTCCCTTCAAACACCCCAGATAATATCTCACAGGTGTCTGCTTCTTTGCGGGGGGTGGTGATTTTACTTTGTCCTGGCCGTCTTCTATCGAGTTCAAATTGAATTTCCTCTGGGGAAATTTCCAGTTGTGGGGGACAACCATCAATTATAACGCCCACACCGCCGCCGTGAGATTCGCCAAAAGTCGTAATTCGGAAAAGATGACCAAAAGTGTTACCCATGATGTTGAGGAAATACAGACCGGAATCTGTATTTTACACGGAGTTGCACCAGAATATCTTTGTTAGTACATCACAATAATTCAATAAATTCATCTACACTTAAACCCGCTTGTCGAATAATTCCACGTCAAATACCTCTATCTAGTTCTTTGTGATCTAGTAATGATAAACCCGCCATTGCTGCATGGCAGATAATATATATTTATCCATTTTTGTCCCAGTTCCTGTAAAAGCCTGAGTTTCAAAATGACCACTACCTATTTTCCACTCACCACCACCCCAGCCAAAAGACTCTTTAGAAAACATCAAACGATTATCTTGAGTAGGTTCAAGGGTGGCAAAATATCTATTATTGCCAAAATATAATTCAATCTCTAATTGTTCAGTTGTTTTTCGACCAAAATGCAATATTGTATCTGGTCCACCTTGACGACTAACAAAAACTTGCAAATGTCCATCAAGTATCTCTTGAACCATGCGAAAAAAGCTGATAAAATTGGATTTTCCTGCGCCATTGCAGCCAATTAGTATATTGAGTTGAGTAAGTTCAAGATTACATTCTGCAATAGATTTAAAGCCCTTCAAAACAATCCTTGATAGTTGTTTTTTATTAATCAACTTTGCCATAGTTTTTTATTCTGGTAAAGCATCTAAATCAGATAACTTAACTTGCCAGCTTGCTTTCTCAATTTTTTCCAAATACTCCTGTATTAACTTAAATTCTTGATAGCTATAATTTGAATTATCGCATTCATAATAATGGCTTTCATTAACTATTTCTTCTTCCGGATTTGAAGCACTTTTTTTATTTAAGTAATAATTAAAGTTGTCAAAATATTGGGATACTCCGAACTCTACTACACAATCTCCAGCACTAGCCATTCCTCTTAGATTATAAACATAAGGACTGCTCTCTCTGCGAAATTTATCTTGAAATTTCCAAGTTTTTCTAATTACTCCATTGTAAATTTTCTCCAGTAATTTTTGTATATATTCTAAACGAGTAATTTTTTCCTCGTTCATCTTAAAAATCATTTGTTCCGACATATTTTCTCCTTGTTCATTATTTTGCAAAACTAAAATCTGTTGTTTAGCTAAGTTCAAAATCTCTTGATGATTTATTTCCGGTTGTTTTGTATTTTGTAATTCTAACCTTTCAACCAAATAACTATAAAGTTCTAAACATTTTTCATGATTCTCTGGCTGATTCCATAAATCATCACAAGCCTTTAAAGTATCTAAAGCAAATTGAAAATTTCCCTGTTCACAATGATGATAAAAAGCATCAATATAATCTGTTAAATCATCTTCCCAATCCCAATTTTCTAGCCAATCACCTTCTATATCATCAACATAAAGATGAATATAATCAGAACCATAAGTTTGTTTATCTAGCTGCAACTGTTGGGATGCTTCTAGATATTTCCAATCTACCTCGGAAGTTGACTGATTATAAATTTTTACATTCTTAGTCATAATACTATCCAGGGAAGGGTATAACGGCAATAAAAGTGATGGGGCGATCGCTACTCTCTTTTAGCATAACATCTGCTAACTTGAGTAGATTGTTTGGAGTGTTCACTTGAGCATCATGAGCAACCAGTAAGGCCCGTTTAATACCCCAACATGATAGAGTATTATTCCATTTCTGCTGCTTAGTCAAAAAATCAGGGTTACGTTGTCCATCTCGAAGGATAGCAGTACCTGTAAGTTGAACAAACACAGGCTCAATTGTACTAGGAACGTGACTAACAAGTAAATCTGTAGCCATAGATAAATCTAGAATATAACGGTTTGAAGCACTTCCGTCAGACCTAGCATTAATTGTTTTAGTTATAGCAATAATTAAATCTTCGTCACTACCAGTATACTCTCCTTGTATAAGTTTTTCAATCCAGTAAAAAAATTTTGGATCTTCTTGACTCAACCAATTAGGTAATATGACGCTATACCAGTAATACTCAGTTACAGATAGATTCTTTTGTTGGCAAAATTTTTCTATTTCTCCTTGAGGTAAATTTAAAATCGGTTTGATGTCATATATATAAGTTTGAATATCGTAATAAAATTCATTGAGAAAACCTATTAAAAACCGTTTTTTATCAAGGAGTTCATTTTTATATTTAGCTAGTGTAGTTCCAATTTCACTAATCCTAGCTGCTAACTTAGGTTCTATAAATAAAGCTTTCTTTTTTAGAATCTGCAACCTAGCTTTAATCTCAATAGCCTGTAGTTTAATCCTATATGCCGACAAGTTAAATCTCCATTAGAGGTTATTTTGCTGATTCTATACTATCGTGTATTAAAAAGGGGCATTCCAGATAAATACCCCATGAATAATTGTCTAAAATTCCAACTTTCTACAACACCTTACACAGTTTCTGCTGTTATTTCTGCTTCTGGTTCTATGTCTGGTAAACCATAGATAGAACGATAGAGTTTATCATACTCTTTAGCAGATTGATACCAACTGAAGTTTTGACTCATTCCCCGTTTTTGTAATTCCCTCCATTGGGGTTTGAAACGGAAGCCTTCCCAAGCGCGTATCATACAAGTAAATAGGTCTAGGGGTTCATACCTGTCAAAGCAATAACCTGTACCTACTTCATTGACTGGATCAAAATGGCTGACGGTATCAACTAATCCCCCTGTACGACGAACAATAGGCACACAACCGTAACGCAAAGCCATCATTTGACTGATACCGCAGGGTTCAAAGCGGCTAGGCATTAAGAAGGCATCAGTACCAGCGTAAATACGACGAGAAAGGGCATCGTTATATAGTAGGTAAGTGGACATACGTCCGGGATAGCGAGATGCAAGTTGCCACATTTGGGTTTCATAATAGCGATCTCCTGTTCCCAATAAGACAAATTGAGCATCCGTATAAGCCATAAATCGGTCAAGGATTTGTAATACTAAATCCATGCCTTTTTGTTCTACCAACCTTGTCACCATACCGATTAAAAAGGCATTAGAATTAACTTCTAAACCCATTTCTTCTTGCAGGGCTATTTTATTAGCTTTACGTTGATCAAGGGTATCTATGGTAAAGTTTTGAGGAATGTATTTATCATTAGCGGGATCATAAATATCGGTATCTATACCGTTAATTATCCCTGATAATTTACCACTAATAAAAGATAATAACCCTTCTATTTCTTCACCATAGGCAGGGGTTTTTATCTGTTCAGCATAGGTAGGAGAAACTGTATTTACCTTATCAGCAAACTGGACTGCTGCGGCCATGGTGTTATGTCCTTGCATATACCAGGGACACCAAGTAATTTTCTCTAAATACCACCGCCATGGTCCTTGATAAGCCAGGTTATGAATGGTGAAAACACTGGTTATATCTGGAGATTGATTTAACCATACGGGTAACATTCCTGTGTGCCAATCATGACAGTGGACAATTTCTGGTTTCCAGTAATTCCAGCAAAATTCCGCCGCACCATTGGCAAAGAAGGTAAATCTCCAATCTTCATCTTCCCCACCATAAATCCGCCGAGGTAGAAAAGCTGAATGTCCGAATAAATACAAAGGAATATCAGTTCCGGGCAGTACACTTTCGTACACTGAAAAATCCTGAAACATGGCAGAGCCTTTCCAAACTGGTTCTTCAGGGACGACCATTTTATCAGGAACAAAGCCATAATAAGGCAAGAATACCCGTACATCATGACCCATTTGTCTCAAGAATTTAGGTAATGCACCTACAACATCCCCCATGCCACCAACTTTGGCAATGGGAGCAGCCTCTGCTGCTACAAATAAAATTCGCATATTTTTGTTAGTTATCAATTGTCCATTGTCAATTATCTTATGAGCCTCGTTGAATCTCGGTAAAGATTTGTTCCAAGATTTCTGTAGCCCCCTGTTGTCGCAAAATATCGGCTAATTCTGCTCCTAATTTTTCAGCATCAGCCGCCGCACCAGTGACTATATTCTGAACAATTTTTTGACCATCAACGCTGGCGACAAGTCCTTTTAATGTTAATTTATCACCAATTACTTCAGTATTTACACCAATAGGAACTTGACAGCCACCTTCTAAAACTCGTAAAAATGATCTTTCTGCTAAACAGCGATCGCGTGTTTGCGGGTGTTCAATAGCTTTAAGTAAGGTAATTACTTCCGTATCATCGTCACGGCATTCTATCCCCAAAGCACCTTGTCCGACGGCATGGAGGGAGATTTCTGGAGAGAGAATTTGATGAATGCGATCGCTCATTTCCAGTCTTTCTAAACCGGCTACTGCTAAAATTAGAGCATCATATTCACCAGCATCCAGTTTCGCCATGCGTGTAATCAAATTACCCCGCACATCCTTAAATGTAAAATGGGGGAATTTATGCCGCAATTGTGCCAGCCGTCGCAGAGAAGAAGTGCCAATTACCGCACCTGCGGGTAAAGTCTCAAGTTTTTCACCTTGATGCTTTTCGTGGAGTACAACCGCGTCTGCGGGGTTTTCCCGTTCTGTAATTGCGGCCAATGTCAAACCTGGTGGTAAATTGGTGGGGAGGTCCTTGAGAGAATGGACAGCAAAATCAATCTCTTTATTGATCATGCCCAATTCCAGTTCTTTGGTAAATAGTCCTTTATCGCCAATTTTAGCCAATGCTACGTCGAGGATTTTGTCTCCTTGGGTAGACATGGTATGAACTTCAAAAGTAATGTCGGGAAAGCTTTTCTGGAGTTGGGCTTGTACCCAGTATGTTTGAACTAAAGCTAATTGGCTTTTACGTGAACCAATGCGAATAGTGCGCGGAGGACTAGAAACTGAGGTCATAAAACTATTTTGTCAAACCAGGCGATAAATTAACATTTATCTAGACTACCGCAGGGAGTGACTTACCGGATTAGATCAAACTAATTCTCAGAAAGATTTTATTTGCTAGTAGCTTTACATTTATTTACAATTTTGCCAACTTGGCAAAAATAGATCCCCGACTTCTTTGACGAGGATCTGGAAAAAGTGAATTATTATCAAACTTAGATTTATCAATTTTGGCGGAATATGTAATAGCAGAAGATCCTTTAGATGCGGCCATAGCCTTTCGGGAAAAAATCAAAGAAATGGTAAATTAAATCATTCCTGGACCTCTACCTCTTTTATCAAAATCTTCTGTTAATAGACCTGTTTTATCCTCATTAACTTCTCGTAATTCCCGTATTCTTTCAGCTTTTTCTTGTTCGGCTATTTCCCGCGCGTCACCGGGAACTTGATAATACATTTCCGGTTCAACTGGATAATTATTCAACAAACCTTCTTGATCTATAGTATAACCATCCGTTGTGCGAATACTGTTAATATCAGTTTGATGATCAGTGGACGCACTGGCAAGATCCTCCTCCGTCGGTATGTGTTTATAATTTTTCCCTTCTCTTTTGATTCGTGCGGCTGTTTCCGCAGGAATTATGCCTCTATCATAGGTATCTGCGGTAATGTTCTCATTCATAAAATTAGTCCTGTTTACTTTTCGAGTATTGCCAGAACTAGATTAGAATTTTCTAGCAGATAAATAGACTATCTGCGGGAATAATTACCAAAAATATTTTTATTAAAACTCTCTATCTAAAGAGACAAGAGACAAGAGATAAAATGTAGGTTAGTTATAGCCTATCCTACATCTTAGGAACTCAAGAAATCAAAAAAAATAAAATATTCATCCAAAAGATCGTTGTTTAAAAGCATTAAATTTCTGAGATAATTCTTGTCTTGTATCAAATTTAAGGAGATAACGGAAAGCAAACCAGACAGAGTAAAATAGCCCAATTAACTCAAAAATTGGTTGTAGTAATGGTATATCATTCACCGCGTCTAATAATGCAATTACTACCTTAACTGTCACGAAAGCTGATAAGATTAAAATTAAGTTAATTAACGCTCTTTTATTGTTATTAAAAATTGCGCCTAAATAATCTGGCAGTTTTCCTAAAAATTCCATAATTTGGTTAAGAATTTCCTGCCATTGAGACACAGATTTATCAGCAGCAGGTAGTTTTGGTACATTGCGATTTTCTCCACCTAAAAAAGAAAAAACATCTTGTGGGGAAGAAGAATTTACTGGTTGGGTTTGCTGTGATTGATTTTCCATCATATTTGTTATTGAGAAATTACAACATTTGTGAAAAGTGAATGGACATCATTAAAGTACCATATTTTAGATGCTAAATCATCAATTCTGAAAAAATAACATAAAAAACAAGATATTTAACCTCTCTTGAGTTTATGAATATTTTCATCCCAGTTTATACCATCAAAAGGCACAATTTGAAAATTGGCAATAACATTACCATCTAAACACCGTACATTAACATCAATACAATCAGGGTGACTACGGGGAACATAAAAAGAATGAATACCACAAATTCCGCAAAATTTATGTTGTGCTACTTGTGTATTAAATTTGTAAGTTTTTAATACATCTTCCCCTTGTAATAAAGTAAATTGTTCTCGCGGGATAATTAAATGTAAAAATCCTTTTTTAGAACATATTGAACAATTACAATCATCAACTTGATGATTATTAACTAACACACGAAATCGCACAGCACCACAGTGACAACCACCTTCATAAGTAACAAATTCATCTCTATTTAACATTAAGGTTCGACCGTTGATTAACTCGAATAGTTAATTTATTCACTTTCTGGTTTAATTCAACCACTAAAGTTGCTAAATTATTTAACATTTTTTCCTGTTGTGATAAATAATTTTTCAAATTAGGAGGTATAACTTGAGAATTATTGGTAGTAGGTAATTGATTATTTTTACTAACCATTAATTCAAGTTGTTGTAAGCGTAGTTGTAAACTCCGAACATCATTTTCTAAATTATTAACACGGAAATCAACTTGCTGTGGTAAAGCAGGTTTTAAAAACATACCACTGCACACAATCATCGCACATACCGCAATTATTAACAACCGTCTCAAGATCATATTATCAACTAATTCAATGAAACCCGTAGGTTGGGTTGATCAAAGCAACCCAACAAAATTGTTAATTATTCAAAGTCTGATTTATCAACTTGTAAGGAAGAAAATAGACTTTGCCAATTTGGATTATTAGCAACCATTTCGCTTTCCTTGACCTCAAAAGTTAGATTTTTCGCTTTTGGTTCTTTAATTGCTTGTACACAAATTTCTGCCACATCATCACGACTAACTTTCCCTCTGATATTATCACCTTGTGCAAATATTAATTCCTTTCCTCCCGCTGTTTCTGTTAAAGCACAAGGTCTGATAATTGTATAAGGTATTCCACTAGCTTTCAAACATTCTTCACCTCGTAATTTCCAGGTCAAAATACCTCCTAATTGGTCATTTAATCTGACTGCGGGTGGTTCTTCATCTAAATTAATTCCTGGTCTTCCGGGACGAGTCACCCCAGCAGAACTAATTAATATAAATTGAGGTAAAACTTCCCCACCATAGGCTTGAATTGATGAAACTTCCAGAGAGAAAACCCCAGGATTGAACTTAGGATTTAAAGCACCATCATATTCAAACTTACTCAACATTAGTTGTAAAGAACAAATCTTACTAACATCAATGGGTGGACAATCTTTAACAACTTTGGCACGAAATACACCGAACAAATCTGTAAAAGGAATCTGAATATCTAACCAATTATTAGCAACAGTATCAAAAGAATAGCTATAACCAATTCCGTCCCAAGTTGACTCCGTGCGTAAAAATATTTTATAACGTTGACCGTCACCTTTAACCCGCAACTTCACACCTTGATAACCTGATAAATCACATAAAGGTGAAAAATTCTTAGTTCTTACCGAAGCAAAACCCCCAGAATTAGCAGTAGAAACATTACCTGTAAATACTGCGTTATGTTCCCTAATTTGGAAACTACTAGAACTGACACCACCCATAACAACATCATCCAAAGCACCCCAGATATTTTTGATTTCATCTGATGGTTTAGTAAAATCAAATATTGGTTTTTCCCCAACAGCAACCAGATATTTCTTGGCTGCTGTAACTAAATTTTTCACACCTTGATATTCAACATTTTCTGGTGTGTCTCCCACAATTTCCGGTAGATAAAATTTCACACCTTGATTATATTTTGCTCTATCTGGTGTATCTCCTTCCACTGGTTGTACACGAACTGCTGTACAACAAATTACAGCTTGAATATTAGCCAAAACTAAACTTGTCAAAGTTTCTGGTTTTGTAATATCTCCAACCACCAAATCAATATCATCACCGAGAATTGGCCGTGCTTTTTCAACATCTCTAACTAAGCAGCGCACATTATAACCCTGTGCTACCAATTTTTTCACAACTCGTTTACCCACCCCACCAGTCGCACCAGCTACCAGAATTACACCCATATTTATTCCTGCTTTCGATAGATTTTGATGATCTTCATAACCACCTTGAAAAAGTTTTTGTACCCAGTTCAGAACCGGAAACACCTCAAAGTAGGTGAGAGTTTTAATGAACCTGCATAAATCCCATTGTGAACGATTGTTATTATTCATAAATAGCACCCTTCAGAAACTCCAAAAGTCAAAAATCAAAAGTCAAAAAAATAATTTTACTCTTATTATATCAACTTCTTGATATAATATAAAAGTCCCGAAAGAAATTTGTTCCTATAACATAATATCTCCCTTTCCCTTCCAGGGCGTTTTCATTTTCTAAATTCTAGCAGAAGAAAGAGCGAAACTTTTACTATTATTCGCT
>NZ_KE384620.1:44316-48919 GCF_000426905.1 Dolichospermum circinale AWQC131C | reverse complement strand
TGGTTCTTGCATATATTCCTGCATTTTCTCTTTTAAAGGTTGTAAATTATCAGAATCTGACCTCAATTCAATGACAAAATCAGGACAAATAGGTGCAAATTTTTTCTGTTGTTTTGGTGTAAGTTGATTCCATCTTTCTAATTTTATCCAAGCAGCATCAGGAGAACGTTTTGCACCTGTGGAAAGTGTAAATCCCGTGCTAGAATCAAAACAAATTCCTGTGTTATCTTTTTCTGACCACACATATAATTGTCCAGCTAAGTTAAAGTTACGGTTTCCTGTTTCTGAACCTGCTGGTGACATAATTGATATTTCTCCAAATTGATTTCTCTCAATGCGTAAATCACGGTTTTCTTGACAGAATTGAAAAAATTGATCATCTGTCATTTGCATTGATGAGGGAAAATGTAATATCAAAGGTGATGAAATCATAATTATTTCTTCCATCTGAAATTAAAATTAATTTTACCACAAACTGTTGCTGAAATTTGCTAATACATAATTATTAACAATTGAGCAATTAAAAACAGAATTAAACGCAAGTTTCCTGAAAATTCCTGATTAGATATAAAATAAAAGAATTGAACAAAGGGTGAATATGCGATTACTACACACCATGCTCCGAGTAGGTAATTTAGACGAGTCTTTGAAATTTTACTGTGATATCCTGGGAATGAAGTTACTCCGACGCAAAGATTACCCAGGGGGAGAGTTTACCCTGGCTTTTGTCGGTTATGGGGAAGAAAGTGACCACTCAGTCATAGAACTCACCCACAATTGGGGCGTAGAAAAGTATGATTTAGGAAATGCCTATGGTCATATCGCTTTAGGTGTGCATGATATTTATACTACCTGTGCAGCCATTAGTCAATTGGGTGGTAAAGTAGTTCGAGAACCAGGACCCATGAAACATGGTTCAACGGTAATTGCTTTTGTCGAAGACCCAGATGGTTATAAAGTTGAATTGATTCAGTTAAAAACTCCAGAATAATTTAAGGTAGAGGGTAGGAAGATCAATAACTTCTTTACCCTTTACCCATTTGACCTCTAAACTTAAGTCACAAATCTAAAATCTAACATCTAAAATTCTCAAGATGCAGCCTACAGATCCTGATAAATTTACTGATACAGCCTGGGAAGCGGTAACAAAATCCCAAGATGTGGTTCGCGCTTATAAACAACAACAATTAGAAGTTGAACATTTAATTATTGCTCTTTTAGAAGAACCAACTAGCCTAGCTACAGCCATTCTCACCCGCGCGGAGGTTGATTCTGTCCGATTTAAACAACAATTAGAGGCTTTTACTCAGCGTCAACCGAAAGTTGCAAGAAGTGATCAACTTTACCTGGGGCGTAATTTGGATTTGCTGCTGGATAAAGCTAATGAAATTAGAGCTAAAATGAAGGAGGAGGAAATCTCGGAAGGACATATAATTTTGGCCTTTGCTGATGATGAACGGATTGGTAAACGCTTATTTAAAAGCTTAAATATAGATATCGCTCAAGTAGAACTTGGAGTTAAATCTGCTCGCAATAGTCAAAAACTGAAATCATCTCCTAAAGCAGAAGCAGATGTACCTGATGAAGCTTTAAAAAGATTTGGACGAGATTTGACAGAACAAGCCAAAGCCGGAAAATTAGATCCGGTTATCGGTAGAGATGATGAAATTCGCCGGGTAATTCAGGTGTTATCTCGTCGTAGCAAAAATAACCCTGTATTAATTGGTGAGCCAGGAGTCGGTAAAACTGCGATCGCGGAAGCCTTAGCCCAAAGAATGGTCAATGGTGACGTTCCTGAATCTCTAAAAAACCGCCAATTAATCTCTTTAGATATCGGTAGTTTGATTGCTGGTGCCAAATATAGAGGTGAATTTGAAGACCGTTTAAAAAATGTTCTGCGTGAAGTTACTGAATCAAATGGGCAAGTAGTTTTATTTATTGATGAACTCCATACCGTTGTCGGTGCTGGTTCTAATCAACAAGGATCTATGGATGCTGGTAATTTACTTAAACCCATGTTAGCCCGTGGTGAACTACGTTGTATTGGTGCAACCACCTTAGACGAATATCGCAAATTTATTGAAAAAGACGCAGCATTAGAAAGACGTTTTCAACAGGTATATGTAGATCAACCAACCGTAGAAAATACAATTTCTATTCTGCGGGGTTTAAAAGAACGTTATGAAGTGCATCATAATGTCAAAATTTCTGATTCTGCTTTAGTAGCTGCCGCAACCTTGTCAGCGCGTTATATAGCTGATAGATTTCTACCAGACAAAGCCATAGACTTGGTTGACGAAGCAGCAGCGAAATTAAAAATGGAGATTACATCCAAACCTGCGGAATTAGAAACCATTGATAGACGATTAATGCAGCTAGAAATGGAAAAACTGTCATTATCGAGAGAAGAACAGAGTATTTCCCCAACTAGAGAACGATTAGAACGAATTCAAGCAGAAATTGCCAGTTTAACAGTTAAACAGGAAGTATTTAATCAACAATGGCAAGGAGAAAAGCAGTTATTAGAAGCTATTAGCGTTTTAAAAAAAGAAGAGGATACCCTAAGGGTACAAATTGAACAAGCAGAACGAGATTATGATTTAAATAAAGCCGCCCAACTCAAGTATGGTAAATTAGAGGGCGTACAAAGGGAACGGGAAAGCAAAGAAACCCAACTATCAGAAATTCAAACCCAAGGTTCTACCCTGTTGCGGGAACAAGTCACAGAAGCCGATATTGCCGAAATTGTGGCAAAATGGACAGGAATCCCCGTAAATCGGCTTTTAGAATCGGAAAGACAAAAATTACTCAAACTAGAAAGTCATTTACACGAAAGGGTAATTGGTCAAGAAGAAGCCGTTTCCGCCGTCTCTGCGGCGATTCGCCGCGCCCGCGCTGGGATGAAAGACCCCTCTCGACCTATTGGGTCATTTTTGTTTATGGGACCAACTGGCGTGGGTAAAACTGAACTGGCTCGCGCTTTAGCTCAATTTCTCTTTGATTCAGAGGATGCTTTGGTGCGATTGGATATGTCCGAGTACATGGAAAAGCACTCAGTGTCTCGTTTAGTCGGTGCGCCTCCAGGATATGTGGGTTATGAAGAAGGGGGACAACTTTCCGAAGCAATTCGCAGACATCCTTATTCGGTGGTACTGTTGGATGAAGTGGAAAAAGCCCATCCAGATGTATTTAATATTTTATTGCAAGTCTTAGATGATGGTAGAGTTACTGATTCCCAAGGACGGGCTGTAGATTTCCGAAATACTGTTATAGTAATGACTAGCAACATTGGGAGTGAACATATTTTAGATGTCTCCGGCGATGATTCCAAGTATGATTTGATGCGAAATAAAGTCATGGAAGGTTTGCGAGGTCACTTCCGTCCTGAATTTCTCAACCGCGTTGATGACATTATTCTTTTCCACACTCTTAATCGTTCAGAAATGCGCCATATCATCCGTATTCAACTTAGACGAGTTGAAAATCTACTTAAAGAACAAAAAATATCCCTGGAAATATCACAAGACGCTTGTAATCATCTTGTAGAAGCTGGATATGATCCTATTTATGGCGCACGTCCGTTAAAACGGTCAATTCAGCGAGAAGTGGAAAATCCTCTGGCTACCAAATTACTGGAAAATACTTTTATTTCTGGTGATACCATCTTGATTGATATGGGTGAAGCCGGGTTGACTTTTAAGAAAAAACCGCATAATAAAGTAACAGTGACGCAAAACACCGTGAAGTTAATAGAAGCATCTTCAGACATATAAGAGTTCATTTTCTCACGCAGAGACGCTCAAGGCGCGGAGATAAGATTGTGTTTTATATCTTACCTATATCTTTGCGTCTTTTGCGTTTTTGTGGTTCATTTAATCCATTTTCTTTTTGGTGGGACGTTTCCTTTCCGATTTTTTTTTAAAGCCTACTGCTTGGGCTGCATCACTATCTGACCCAAATTGACCTTTTACTGCTTCTTTCATAGCTAGAACGGCTTTATGGAACTCCCATTCTGCTTGTTTTGCAGCATCTGCGGCGGCTTTAAATAATGCTTGTTTCTCGGTTTCTTCTTGTTGTTTTGTTACCATTTCTGTATATGCTTTCTGTAATGCTTCCGGTGTGGCTTCTACGCGACCAGTGGCATAACCAATAACGGCTGTGAGTCCATTATAGGAGTCTATATCTTGTTGAATTGTGTTAGGTGTAATTCGACGGGTTGTATCTGGGGCTGGCATATTAATTTTGTTGTTATAAATAATTTTATTAGTTTACTATACAATGTTTATTTTGACAATGTTTTATTTATATTTTTTATATAATTATTTTTTGTTTACAAATTTGTCTTTATGTATTGTCATCTGATGCTTTTGTTTATTGCTGCAATATTTTGTGAATTAATGACAGTAATTTAGTATTAAGTTCTATTTTTTTTGTAAGACGTTTTTTTATTTTTGGATAATTTTATTTACTGTATATTGTTTACTGATAAATATTTTACTTTAAAACTCTTTTTACCGTAAGTAAAATTTTTTTTGTTTTAAAAAACAAAGTATATTTATTATATAATTTTTTTTATAAATATACAGCAATTCCCGGTGTTATA
>NZ_KE384620.1:280-44306 GCF_000426905.1 Dolichospermum circinale AWQC131C | reverse complement strand
TATTTAGCGGGCAAGATGCCCGCACTACAAGAGTTTCATCATTCAACTTTGTACCTCATAAGATCAGAAACCGCTGTATACAAAATGTATTAATAAAGTTACTTTTAATTTGTGAATATTTGTGTTTTGACATAACACATTTTTTATGATATTTTACGCTGTGTAGTTATGTAAAATATCTTATTAGTAAGTAAGATTTGTATTAAGTTTATTAAAGTATGCCTACATTACAAAAATTTGATAATTAATGTTTGTATTTTATAAGATATGTAACTACTGTATTTTATTAAAAAATTTACTATAGTAAATACTAAAGATACGTAAATATCAAATAAGATGTGTTATGAGTATAAAATAATTTGTGAATCTGAAAAATTAAAAATTAGTTATGATATATTTTATTATTTAACTGCGTTACGCTGACGCTAACACACCCTACTTTTTAGCTATAAATTAAAATAGTTCTTCCTTATCGAAATCATAATAACATATATCTAATCACAAGTCAATAGTTTTATAATTTTATTTTTGGAATGTTTAGCGAGTGGAATGTATAATTGTTTGTATGTATTACTATTCACTCCTTCTGTTAACTATTGCAACATTTTAAAAATAAATGACAATAGAATAAGATTACTATTGAGTCTTGCTAGTTTTTGTAAAAATATTTTTGTATTAAGTCCTGAAAGATTTGTGAATGTTATCAAAATTTAAAGAGTAGATAACAATCTTTCTGGATTGCAATACAGAAGAATTGTTGTAGTTACAATTTAGTTAATTTTTGCAGCAATCTTTAACAACAATGAATAGATTGTTAATTTTTTGACTGCTGCTGATTATGGATGTGATGATAGTTAATTAGGATAAAAAAATCATGTTTTTATTCACTAACGTCATTGTTAGCATTATTAAAAGTTTTTAATTGACGAAAAGAATGTAATTTTTCAAAAAACTTATTACTATCAAAACTTAAAGGATCAACTTTTCTACCTGCCACATCTACAGCACGATGAGTAGTAATTCTATCATCTGGGACTTGACTTTGAGCAATTAACCAAGCCAAAGAATCATATTGAGCCTCAGTATAACCGCTATGTTGATTGATATTATTCTTTCCCCAAGCATCAGGAGGAGTTTCTAGAGAGACATGATAAGCAAAATTATTCACAGATGGTGGTAAACTAGGATTAGTCTGAACAGTTTCCACGCCATTAACACCTTTAAATACTGAATTACCAGCCCCAAAAGCGCGTTTTTCTGGAGGAACTAAATAAACAACCGTTCCCTGTAAAGTAATTAAAGCGTGATAACTAGCTTGAACACTTTGATCATCATGAGGAGTTTGAAAAAAATTAATGGCGCTAGAAGCCGAATTACTGGTTTCATGAAGGACTATAATAGCTTGATGATTGAGAGGTAGACCATGAATATCTGTGGTATAGCGATCGCCATAATTGCTAGGATCAACCTGAAACTGTTTAAAATCCGGTTTATATTTGCTAAATTCCTTAGTAGTTGTGTATACAAGATTAACTTGATGATTGTTGACTGAAGATGGTGTGAAATTTCTTTTCCTTTCCCTCATGGTTAATACTGACTGTAACTGCGGTGGTAGATATTGATTCCAGGATTTATCTGGCAAATTTCGTGAATTTGTCTGATTTTGCGGATTTCTTGCCCCACCAATGAATAGTGCCAAAATTAACGCAGCCAACATCAGAAAAATCAGTAAAACTCTAGTCGCCCAAGCTCCAAATTTCATATTTTTCAATACTGATAATATAGCTAATATTACTTCTGGTAGTTTTGCGCCCTTGCTTCTTTGCGCCTTTGCGCGAAACATAGCCATCAAAATCTGAGAAGATCATAAAATAAGTCTAAGATAACAAAACCAACATTATTTTTTTAACACAATTATGACCCATCCCTTTCTCAAACATCTACATAGTCCAGAACGTCCCGTAATCGTTTTTGACGGTGCTATGGGAACAAACCTACAAAGCCAGAACCTCACGGCTGAAGACTTTGGGGGGGCGCAATATGAAGGTTGTAACGAATACCTAGTTCATAGTAAACCGGAAGCCGTCGCCAAAGTTCACCGTGATTTTCTGGCAGCTGGCGCTGATGTCATTGAAACTGATACCTTTGGTTCTATGTCCATAGTCCTAGCAGAATACGACCTAGCAGACCAGGCTTATTATCTCACCAAAACTGCCGCCGAACTAGCCAAAAGCGTCGCTGCGGAATTTTCCACCCCAGAAAAACCTAGATTTGTCGCTGGTTCTATTGGACCGACAACCAAACTCCCCACCTTGGGGCATATTGATTTTGACACAATGAAAGCCTCCTTTGCGGAACAAGCAGAAGCCTTGTTCGATGGTGGTGTGGATTTATTCCTAGTAGAAACCTGCCAAGACGTGCTGCAAATTAAAGCTGCATTAAATGGAATTGAGGAAGTTTTTGCCAAAAAAGGGGAAAGAAGACCATTAATGGTGTCTGTCACCATGGAAAGCATGGGAACAATGCTGGTAGGTACAGAAATCAACGCCGTTCTCACGATTTTAGAACCTTACCCCATTGATATTCTGGGTTTAAATTGCGCCACCGGTCCCGACTTGATGAAACCACATATCAAGTATTTATCAGAACATTCCCCATTCGTAGTTTCCTGTATTCCCAACGCAGGTTTACCGGAAAACGTCGGTGGTCAAGCACATTACCGATTAACACCCGTTGAATTACGGATGTCGTTGATGCACTTTATCGAAGACTTAGGTGTCCAAGTGATTGGGGGTTGCTGTGGGACACGGCCAGCACACATTCAACAATTGGCGGAAATTGCCAAGGAGTTAAAACCGAAAGTTAGACAGCCGAGTTTAGAACCAGCAGCCGCATCAATTTATACCACTCAGTCCTACAACCAAGATAATTCTTTCTTGATTATTGGTGAACGTCTTAACGCCAGTGGTTCTAAAAAATGCCGTGATTTACTTAACGCCGAAGACTGGGATGGTTTAGTCTCAATGGCGCGGAGTCAAGTCAAAGAAGGCGCACATATCCTAGATGTTAACGTTGACTATGTGGGACGGGACGGCGTGCGTGATATGCACGAATTGGTTTCTCGTATTGTGAATAATGTTACACTACCTTTGATGCTTGATTCCACCGAATGGGAAAAAATGGAAGCGGGGTTAAAAGTCGCTGGTGGTAAGTGTTTACTCAATTCTACTAATTACGAAGACGGTGAACCACGATTTTTAAAAGTGCTAGAATTAGCAAAAAAATACGGTGCAGGTGTAATTATTGGCACAATTGATGAAGATGGCATGGCCCGGACTGCGGACAAAAAATTTCAAATTGCCCAACGTGCTTACCGTCAAGCTGTAGAATATGGTATTCCGCCCACAGAAATATTTTTTGATACTTTAGCCCTACCTATTTCCACTGGGATTGAAGAAGATCGGGAAAATGGTAAGGCGACAATAGAATCAATTCGTCGGATTCGCCAAGATTTGCCCGGAAGTCATGTCGTCTTGGGTGTTTCTAATATTTCCTTTGGCTTAAATCCAGCAGCGCGGATGGTACTAAATTCCATGTTTTTGCATGAAGCCATGAATGCGGGCATGGATGCAGCAATTGTCAGCGCGAGTAAAATTTTACCACTTACTAAAATCGAACCTCAACATCAAGAAGTTTGTCGTCAGTTAATTTACGATGAACGCAGATTTGATGGTAATGTCTGCGTTTATGATCCTTTAGGAGAATTAACAACAATTTTTGCAGGAGTCAAAACTAAACGTAATACGGGAATTGATGAAAATTTACCAATTGAAGAACGTTTGAAACGGCACATTATTGACGGTGAACGTATTGGTTTAGAAACCCAATTGACAAAAGCTTTAGAACAATATCCTCCCCTAGAAATCATCAATACTTTCTTATTAGACGGGATGAAAGTTGTGGGTGAATTGTTCGGTTCTGGACAAATGCAATTACCTTTTGTGTTACAATCAGCGGAGACTATGAAAGCTGCGGTTGCCTATCTAGAACCGTTCATGGAAAAATCGGAATCCGGTAATAATGCTAAGGGAACTTTTGTGATTGCTACTGTCAAAGGTGATGTGCATGATATTGGTAAAAACCTGGTAGATATCATTTTATCTAACAATGGTTATAAAGTGATTAATCTGGGCATTAAACAATCTGTAGAAAACATCATTCAAGCTTACGAACAGTATCAACCTGATTGTATTGCCATGAGTGGATTATTAGTAAAATCCACCGCTTTTATGAAGGAGAATTTACAGACTTTTAATGAAAAGGGTATTACTGTACCAGTGATTTTAGGTGGCGCTGCTTTAACTCCTAAGTTTGTTTATCAAGATTGCCAAAATACTTACCAAGGTAAGGTAATTTACGGTAAGGATGCCTTTTCTGATTTGCATTTTATGGATAAACTCATGCCAGCCAAAATAGCTGGTAATTGGGATGATCTCCAAGGGTTTTTGGATGAAGTTAACGAGGAAAATGGCCATGAATCTGTTGGGGAAAAGGGCGGGCAAGATGCCCACCCCACAGTAAATGATGTTGATATTAAAAAAGAGGCTGATACGCGGCGTTCTGATTTTGTGGCTGTAGATATTGAACGTCCAAAACCACCTTTTTGGGGAACGCAGTTTTTACAACCTGATGATATTTCTTTGGAGGAATTATTTTGGTATTTGGATTTGCAAGCTTTGGTGGCGGGACAATGGCAATTCCGTAAACCCAAGGAACAATCTAAGGAAGAATATCAAGGGTTTTTAGCTGATAAAGTTTACCCGGTTTTAGAGGAGTGGAAAGGGCGAATTATTGAGGAAAATTTATTGCACCCTCATGTGATTTATGGGTATTTTCCTTGTCAGTCTGTGGGGAATAGTTTATTGATTTATGAAACGAACCACGGAGGCACAGAGGACACGGAGGTAAGGGTTAGTTTTGAGTTTCCCCGTCAGAAGTCTTTGAATCGCTTGTGTATTGCAGATTTCTTTGCACCCAAGGAGTCGGGAATAATTGATGTTTTCCCTATGCAAGCGGTGACTGTGGGGGAAGTGTCCACGGAATTTGCTCAAAAGCTGTTTGCTAATAATCAATACACTGATTATTTGTATTTTCATGGTATTGCTGTGCAGGTGGCGGAGGCTTTGGCTGAATGGACTCACGCGAGAATCCGCCGGGAGTTGGGTTTTGGTGATTCTGAACCGGATAATATTCGGGATATTCTGGCGCAGCGTTATCAGGGTTCTCGGTATAGTTTCGGCTATCCGGCTTGTCCAAATATTCAAGACCAGTTTCAGCAGTTACGGTTGTTGGAGGTGGAAAGAATGAAGATGTACATGGATGAAAGTGAACAACTTTATCCTGAACAGTCTACAACGGCGATTATTGCTTATCACCCAGCAGCGAAGTATTTTACGGCTTAGTCTCACTTAATCACCCCCTCTGAAATAGAGGGGGGATTCAATACAGACTATGTTATATTTCATAAGGTGTCTGCCAGTTGGGAAATCAAACAGCTAACTGCTTGCGCGATCGCCTGTTTTGAGGATTTTAGCATTTTTGGTATTAATTAACCAATGACCACTGACCAGTAACGTGAATCTTGTCTAGATTGGGCGTTTAAATTCAATATATTCATGAGCATTTCGACTTCCGTATTGAGTGATTTACTCAAGTCACTTCCCTATCTGCGACCCCAGTTATATTTTAAGGCTTCACTAACGGCGCTCTCCCATGCCATAGAAGATCAGGTTTTGGCGGCTAATTTAGACCAACCCTTGATCATTGCTAGTTTCCAGAAAGAGCGATTCTATCGTCAAGAAGCCCATCGTTATCAACGACTTGGGGAAAAAAGTAAGCAAGTATATGTATTATCTGCACCAGAGACCGAGTTTGCTCAAGCTGCTGATGACTATGAAAAGATAGCTTTTGAGCCTGATGATGGGTTAACTCAAGAATGGCATTTAGTAGTGGTTGCTGATAACTATTCTAGCTGTTTGATCTGCCGTGAAAGTCTTGGTTCTCAGTCCAAAAATCAACATATCCCAGAGATGATTCCTAGTTTGGATATGGATACAGCGCGAAGATTTGAGGGAATTTGGACATCGGAAAAAGGAACGTGCCTCAAGGCCGCCCAATTGTTATTAAATAGAATTAAGGTGTATCGGCCGGATTTAGCGCGGAAGGTTGATCGAGTCAAGCAGCGGTTTAGAATTGGTGAATCATTCAACAAGTCAGGAGTTAATTCCAGCCATGAATATGCTTGTGATATTGATACAGATCCCTTTGTGCAAAGGTTGGTAACATATCTTCAAGCTAGTCAGTATAAACTACATAAAGCTTACCGTTCAATTGCGGCTCAAGCTCGGAAAGAAAGGTTAGTAAATTCCATTAGTACAGCAATTAGGCGATCGCTTGATCCACGGGAAATTCTGGAAGTTGCGGCTCAAGAGTTGGGTCAACAGTTACAAACCTGTCGGTGTCTAATTTATCGCGCCCAATCTACAGATGGTAAAGCCATAATTGAGCATGAATTTTTAAATTCTGATGTCACATCTGTACTAGGTCAAAGTTGGGAGTTACAACATAATCCTCTATTTCAGCAGGTAGTAGAGCGGGGGGAGGGAGTATATGTAGTTGATACACAAACAGATAGTCAATTTAAGAAATCAGCGACTTTATCGAAAATTGTCCGGCAGTTTGGGGTGCGTTCTTGGTTAATAGAACCTGTATTATATCAAGGAAGACTTCTGGGAATTGTGGAGTTACATCATTGTCATTTTCCCGCCCATGAATGGCAACCAGGGGAGGTAGATTTAGTACAAGCCATAGCGACTCAAATCGGTGCAGCGCTGATTCAAGCCGAATCTTTTGCAAATTTAGAAGAACTTAACCAACAATTAGAAGCTTTAGACCGAACCCGGAGGAATTTAATTGCTATTACAGGCCATGAACTTCGCACCCCGCTATCTACCATCCAAGTTTGCTTAGAAAGCTTGGCGGTAGAACCAGATATGCCACGGGAATTGCAACAGGTGATGTTGAATACCGCGCTTTCTGATTCGGAAAGAATGCGGAAACTGGTACAAGACTTTTTAACCCTTTCTAACCTAGAAAGTGGCCGGGTAGAATGGCATCCTGAATCATTAACCATCCAAGAATGTGTAGATTTAGCGCTGAGTCGTTTACGGACGCGCTCTAGCCAAGAAAAGCTACCGCAAATTAAAATCCAAATTCCCCAAAATTTGCCTTTAGTCAGGGCTGACGGTGATTGGTTGGTGGAAGTATTAGCCAAACTTATAGATAATGCTTGTAAATTTACTCCGGCTTCAGGAAAGATTACTATTAATGCCATTAGCACCCTTCAGGAGACCCTAGAAGTCATCATATCGGACACAGGCAGGGGAATTGAACCTAACTGCCTAGAAATCGTCTTTGACCGCTTTTACCAGGAGGAAGGGGCATTACGCCGGACGACAGGTGGAACTGGATTGGGTTTAGCAATTTGTCGGCAAATTGTCAATGGCTGGGGCGGAAAAATTTGGGCCCAGTCCGCAGGTAAAGACCAAGGTAGTCAGTTGCATTTTACAATTCCTATTGTGCTGGGTAGTTAGGAGCAGTTAATAACTAAAGTGACTAAAAACTGTTACAGTCTATAACGGAATCGCAACATAAGTCGAGTTCCGATGTTAGTATGCCCTAAAAACCTACAAGAGATAGATTATGGCAACTCTGACTGGCAAAACCCCAATCTTTGGTGGCAGCACTGGTGGTCTACTCACCAAAGCGGAAGTAGAAGAAAAGTACGCTATCACCTGGACTAGCCCCAAGGAGCAAGTGTTTGAAATGCCCACTGGTGGCGCGGCTAAGATGGTAAAAGGCGAAAACCTGCTATACATTGCTCGCAAAGAGTATGGTATTGCTTTAGGCGCGCAACTTCGCAAGTTCAAAATCACCGATTACAAGGTTTACCGCATTTTACCAAGTGGCGAAACCACTATGATTCACCCTGCTGATGGTGTCTTCCCTGAAAAGGTAAATGCTGGACGTTCTATGGTTCGTCACGTACCCCGCAGAATCGGTCAAAACCCCAATCCCGCACAAATCAAGTTCAGCGGTAAAGCTACTCACGATGTTTAATCCTTAGTGGGTAATGGGTAATGGGGAGAAAATTTTGCCCCCTTACCCATGACAAAAAACTTGTTTACGAATTTTTAATTGTTAATTGCCAATTATTTATGATATTCCCCGATTTCGAGCAGTTTGTGAAGCTGACTAGCCAAGGTAATTTTGTTCCCTTGTATCAAGAATGGATCGCCGACTTAGATACGCCTGTATCTGCTTGGTATAAAGTTTGTGCAGATCAACCTTATAGCTTTTTGCTGGAATCGGTGGAAGGTGGGGAAAAGTTAGGACGTTATAGTTTATTAGGTTGTGATCCTTTGTGGATTTTGGAAGCCAGGGGTGATCAAACTACGCAAATACATCGAGATGGTTCTCAACAAGTTTTTACAGGTGATCCCTTTGCAGTTTTATCTGAATGTTTAGCACCTTATCATCCAGTAAAATTACCAGAGCTACCTTCAGGAATTGGCGGTTTATTTGGGTTTTGGGGCTATGAATTAATAAATTGGATTGAGCCGCGTGTACCAATTCATGCTCAAGATCAGCGTAATATCCCTGATGGATTATGGATGCAGGTAGACCAGTTATTGATTTTTGACCAGGTAAAACGGAAAATTTGGGCGATCGCCTACGCGGATTTACGTAATTCAGATGATTTAAAGGTAGCATATCAAGAGGCGAGCGATCGCATTCAGGAAATGGTCAGAAAGCTATCTTTACCTCTATCACCAGAAAAGACCAAATTATCTTGGACAGCACCTAGAAACGGGGCTAAAGGGGGAATAGACGAATATACGAGTAACTTTACCCGCCCAGAATTTTGCGCTAGTGTGGAAAAAGCGAAAGCATACATTAAAGCTGGGGATATTTTTCAAGTAGTCATTTCTCAACGTTTATCCACAGAATATACAGGTGATCCCTTTGCTTTGTATCGTTCTTTACGTCAAATCAATCCTTCACCTTACATGGCCTATTTTAACTTCCAGAACTGGCAAATTATCGGTTCTAGTCCCGAAATCATGGTGAAAGCTGAACGCAATGATCAAGGGGAAATTATCGCTACAGTGCGTCCCATTGCGGGAACTCGACCTAGAGGAAATAACAGCCAGGAAGATGCGGCTTTTGCGGAAGATTTACTTCAAGACCCCAAGGAAATCGCCGAACACGTGATGTTAATAGATTTAGGACGCAATGATTTAGGGCGGGTATGCAGTAGCGGTAGTGTGAAAGTTGATGAATTAATGATCATTGAACGCTACTCTCATGTGATGCACATTGTCAGTAATGTAATGGGTAAATTAGCACCTGGTAAAACGGCTTGGGATTTACTTAAAGCGTGTTTTCCTGCGGGAACTGTCAGCGGTGCGCCCAAAATCCGCGCTATGGAAATTATTAATCAGTTAGAACCGAGTCGCAGAGGTGTGTATTCCGGTGTATATGGATATTATGATTTTGAAGGACAATTGAATACTGCGATCGCTATTAGAACTATGGTATTACATAATCAAACTGTAACTGTCCAAGCGGGTGCAGGTTTGGTAGCTGACTCGGAACCGGAAAGGGAATATGAGGAAACTCTGAATAAAGCGAGGGGGATGTTGGAAGCCATTCGTTGTTTACGATGAGTTTATTCATTTTCTTCTCTCACAGAGACGCAGAGAGTAGTTCATAATTCGTCTTGTCCAGCTTCGTTTTGCTTATACAACGAGGATAGTTCTTCCTCTTCGGTATCTAGCTTACCAGGTTTTTCGATGCTTGTCAATACTTCTTACTCTTAAACCGTGAAACTATTTTCTTGACTTATTGAGGTTAGAGGGAAAGAATTAAATTGAGTATATTTAATTCATGGGAATTTAAGAGGTACTTTTCTGTAAAAACTTTATTTCTGATTTCTTCTAAGCTATAACTTCTAAACACAACAAATGGAAATTCTCGATAATTATGACCTATTGGTAAAATATTTCCCACAGGATATAATGAACGAATATAAATAGATAAAATATCTTTAAAACGTTTATCTTCTGGTTCTTCTATGTTACTTTCAAAATAATCCTTCATCACTTCTCCACTGATAAAAGCAAATAAAGGTAAAGCATAATATTGGTCATTTTGTTGAGTTTTTTGGACAAAATTTTGAGTTTTTGGAGGTGCATTTTTGAGTTTTTCTATTAATTCTATAGCATTTCTAACCGCATAAGTGAGACTTTCTGGATAGTTTTTATTTCTACTAATACTTTGCAAATTTTTCCATAATTCAGTATTAGCATATTTTTCAATATCTAATAACCGCATTTGATAAGACTCTTCAATTTTTTTAGTCGGTACTATTAACATACCTCCACTAATATAACCTAATTCCAAAGGTTTAAAATCCAGTAATTTATCAAAAGTTTTCGCAAATTCTAAAAAGTTGTTGTTAAAATTTTCTCTAATAGTTAAATAACTTGCTTCTGTATTTTTTTCTATTACGAAATCTCCATCTTTCATTAATGATTCTAAACCGGTAAATGCTTGTTTTAATGATGAATGACTTTTATTTCTATTAAATTCTTTTTTGAGTTGAGAAATTAAATTTTCTATTTGACTAGAAAAACTCTCCCCCGCAGCAAAAACCGATTTTCCCCCAATGGGAATAAGAATATATGGTTTCCTACCAATAATACCATAGCCTTGGATTCTCGTCATAATAGATGCTTTAAGAATGAGTAAAATATTTAATAAACTTAAAGCACTTTCTTGTACAGAAATTTGAGGTTCATCTTGGTAATAAGTAGCACGTTCAGCTAAATAGAAATTAAGATATTTGTCTTGATTATCTATGATATCATTTCCTCGACCTCGATAAATGACTTGAATTATTTCCATGAGGTTTTTTTCAATTTCAAATTTAGGAATTTCTACTAAAATATGTGTTGCTTTGGGAAAGGATAAACCACGACTTGCTGAAGCAGTCATAAATACAACTTTGACGGTTTCTTGATATTGTTTAATTTCCTGTTTTTCCTGTTCAGAAATGTTTGCGTGTATTTCTAAATAATGGGTATTTTTTACAAAGTTTCCCGGTTGTAATTTTTTCTGAATTTCATCAATTATTTCTGCTAATTTGGGTTTATTTTGGATGTAAACTATAATTTGTGATATTTCCGGGTTTTGGAATAAAGTTTGAATGTCGTTAATAATTTTTTCTTGGACTATTTTTTCTAGCTGCGATAGAGATTTATCTTTAAGTTTGGTATTATTGATAAATTTACGAGATTCAATAATAATTTGATAGTTGATGGTTAAACTTTTCGCAGGATAGGTATTAGTATTAATGATGATAGATGGTAAGTTGTTAAATGTGAAATGTTCCACAGATAAAGGTTGAATATTTGACTCTGTTTTGCGAAAAAAGATTTTATTTGGTTCGGGGATACTGTCTTGTAAATGTTGACAAATGACATTTTTATCAACGATAGAAGCATCAGCAACGATAATTTTTGTATTGAAACCATTTTCAGGTTTTGTAAGTTGATAATTTTTGACTATTTTGTGAATACCTGATAAAAATTCTACTCCTCCTTCATCCCCAGTAATTTCATCTATCATAATAAATAGATGTTTGATGCGACGAGAAATTTTCTGCATTTTTTCAGGAAAAACGGTATTTTCTCTAGTATTATATGCGTCACGAAATATTTTTTCTAAGTGTTGTAAAGTATCTCCATAGTCGGTTTTTTTCAATGACTGAGTGGAACTAGTCGCAATAATTTGATTATGTGCTTCACTTTTAATGAGATGATATAAACCTTCACACACACTATTTAAAACTCCTTTGGTTTTTTGGCCAATATCCTGAAAAGTATCATCACTAATATGTTCTAGTCTGTTTTTTCTTCTTGACGTTCTTTCAATATTTTCTATGCTGAGAAAATCAACTGGTCCTAAAGTAAAATCATTTTCATAGATGTTAGATGTATATGCTACAGAATATTTACCAAAGTTATCTTGAATCAAATTACTATCACTATTGATAGCGAAAATTCTATCATCAACTAATTTTCCAGTGTGTTTATCTTTGAATTTTTCAATAATATCTAAATTGACTTGTTTTCGAGGACTAACATAGAATAATAAAAAACCTTCATCTTGATGTTGTTTGAGAAAATCTACTATGGCAGTGGTTTTTCCAATTCCTGGGTTTCCTGTGAGGAAGATATAGGTATTTTCTGAGAGTAAATATCGTTTAATTAGTTGGTTATGTGCTTGTCTAAAGTTGGAATTTTCGGGTAAATTTAAACTAGTAATTAGTTCTGGAGGTACGGGAGAAACAGAGTTATAAAAATCTGTGATGGTTTCTCTATGTGGTGGTAAAATGTTAATTTTATCTGGGGTAATTTCTAAAAGTGATTGAACTAGTTTTTTACCTTCATGGAAACTATAGAAAGCATTGCGTTTAATTTTATCTAAAACTCGACGACGTACTGATTTTAATTCTTTTCCTTTTTCTTCCTGGGTATAAATTTGATAACAAGTTTGGAAAATGTGCAGATTTTGTGCTGGAATAGAAATAGTGTTAAATGAGCGATCGCTATATCCTATAGCATTACATACTAATTTGGATATATCTGGAATTATCGTATTTTCTTGAAGAAATTGACAAAAACTATAAATATAACCAGCAGCTTGAATTAATTTCGCACTTTCTTTATCATGATATTTAAAAGCAGTAAAATATTCCTGTAACGCTGGAGAAAAATCAAGATTTAAAGGTTCTGTATCAATGCGTAAACTAGAAAATACACTTTTAGAACGAATATAATTAACATCTTTTAATAAGATACTTCTAATAATTTCCACATAGTCAATATTTTCCATATCTTCATCTGTGTGAATAGCAAATACTGATAAGTCAAGACATAAAATACGATATTGACGTTTATATTTTAAGACAATTAAACTATCAGCATTGAGAAATTCTCCTTTTTTTTGATATTTATTAATATCTGAAGCAGTAATTTCTACATTTTCTCCTAAATTTTGCAACTGAGACAGAACATTTTTAAACCATTGTTGACTATTAATTTCATAAGTACCAATACTATTATCACCATTAAAGCAACATTGATAATATAAAATTTCCACATTTTTTAATTTACTCTTTTCATACCATCCTAAAGACTTCAGATATTCTCGAAAGAAGTTTAAACCACACAAAAAACCTTTTTGTAAGAAAAATTGACACCATTTTTCTGCTAATTCTCGATTTAATTTACTGACAACTTTATCAATAATGCGTTTTTTCATTTGAGAAAACTTGAGATTTTCCAATTCTTGACGATATAAATTACCAAACCCATTTTTGATATTATTTTGTTGAATATAAGATAAAATACCAATATTAAATCCTACTTCAAATAATCTTCCTAAATTATCTCCTATTTTTGCTGTCATGATTTTACCTTTGGTTAATAATTGTGTACATTACGCTTTTTTATTCATTTGGTTTATTTAATATTTTCTTAACGTGAGTTAAAAAAGCAAGAGAATTAAAATTTCCCTTATTGCGACTGTGGGGAAATAAAGCAGCTTGACTTACTGATTCATCCCCAATTAAATTTTGATAAGGATCTAATTTTAATTGAATAGTACCTGATTTTTCATAGCGAGAAAAATGAAATAAAGTTAAACATTGCAAAATTTCATTTTTTAATTGATTATTATTATCGTCATCATAGATTAATCCCTTTCTGATATCTTCATCATCTAAAATACCATCATACATATTTAATAATGTCGCATAAGACATCACTCCATGATAATTTACATCATTCGCAACTTGTAAACCATTAAACAAATTAAAAAATATCACAGATTGTTTGTTTTTGTCCTCAGCTACACTGGTAAGTTCTAAAGTATCTTGAATATATAATGATGTGGATGTGATCTGAGTTTTCATTTTCACAACATAGTATTTTTCAAAAAACATGGGATAAATTTTAATATCAGGTTTGTCTTTCATGAATGCGGTAATTACATTTTTGGACATGAAAAATAGTTCTTCATCTTTCACACTTTGGGTAATATGTAATGTGCTACTATAGGGAACTTTCGCTATATAAATAAAGTGTCTGTACCCTTTTTGATAAAGTTTACTGACATTATCAACTATTACGGTAGGATATTCAAACATCTTTTCATGATCATCAAAATTTTCTGAAAAAGTTTTAAAAAGTTGAAATTTCACACTTTTATCTTGCATTTGTAAGGTAATAATTTCTCCCATTAAATTAGATTTTTTCTCTTTCATTCCCCATTTACTATCACTTTCTCGACTGGAAACTACGATAATTGCTAGTTTATCAATCTCTTTAAATTCAAAATTATCTGTTGGTACAAATTGGAATTTTTTAGGAACAACTGAATATAATGAATTGAGAACATTAGGAATTTTAAACTTAGCTTTATTATCAGTAATTACTATTCCCTGTTCATTACTACGGTATCCATCGTTAAATAAATGTGATAAGACCTTAGTTAAGTCAACAATGAATTTTTCAATAATCACATCATTATCCGTCTTTTGTTTAAGATGTATTCTTAACAAAGGAATAAATATTTTACTTTGTTTTTCTAAAATCACATGAAGACAAATATACGCTAATAAACTGTAGGTAATTTTGTAAATTATTTCTTGATGAGATTCTAATTTGGGAGTTTCTAAACGATGGGGAAAAATGAGTAATTTACGATGTACTAAGTTTTTGTTATAAAAATCTTGACATTTTTTATCTTCCCTCCCTAAAAATATCGCTGGTAAAATTTTAATACCTGGAGGAATATAATATTCCATATTAAAGGTTTCCTTATCTTCTGTTTCCAGAAAATGAAGTTCACTAATATTGATATTCCCAGTAAGTGTAAAAAATAGGTTTGTTTGCGTGGTTGCATTTCCTACATTGATATATTTTAAACAATCTTTAAAGTTTTTCCTCAATGCTTCTTTAAATATGGTTTCTCTTTCAACTATAGTATCAATGTCAGTTTCTAAAATACTGTTTTTGACAGAAATATGTACAGGATATTCTCTACCTATAAATGATGTTTCTCTTTTGATTAAATTTATTAAAACTTTCTTGAGAACATTAATTTTATTCTGAGTTTTATACTCATTAAAACCTTTACACAAATTTCTCAATAATTTCTTTTTTGCTTCCTCATCATTACCTTGTAAAGTTGATAAAATCATGTTTACTTTTAATAAAGGATCATATTCTAACTCTTTTCGAGGATCATAATCTACTGCGGTAGGATCTTGACGAGATGCAAATATGAAATAATATAAAAATGCGATTTTCAGGACTTTATACGCAAAACCACTTCTTTCTGAGTCATTTCCAATTGCTTGTTGATGTTCTTTACTATCTGGATCTAAAATATCGAGATTATAGTCAAAAACTTTTTTACCACCATAAGCCTGTACTTTACCATCAAATTTTAATTTTAACCCAAAGGTAAATTCTATTTTCTCTTTACTAGGATCTTCTGTTTCTCCTAAAAAACCTTCAATCTTGGGAATAATTGGTAATATATCATACGCTTCACTGCGAGAAAACATACTTTGATAATTAACTAATGTTCCTGCATAATTAACTTCATATTCTCCATCTGCTTTATTACTATCGTTAATATAGTCTTCTAATAAGTACAGTCTTCTAATTAAATCCTGTAAATATATCTTACCTTTAAAGTTGTCATCACTAGCATTTTCATCAATATTTTCTAAGAGAAATTCTAAATATTTAATTTTAGTTAATTTTTTTAATTTCCCTAATGTTTCTTGGTTGACTAGATTTTGTACACTGTAAATATCTGAGTTGGAATTTTTAGCTAAGTTGTCAATAATATCTTGTAATTCTTCTCTATCTTGTGAATTTATATCAGCAAAGTTGACATCAATATAATTATTAATTCCTGTTAATAATGTTGCAAAAAAATCACGAGGTTTATCTACAGAAATTTTGACTTTATGTGCTTTTAATAGTTGTTTATTTGGACTATTTTTGTTTCTTTTGACTGTTAATCTTTGTTTTTGGAGATTTTTCGCAGGAAGAAATGGATAGGTAAAATCTAAAAGGGTTTCTTTGGTTTTTTCATCTTTATTATATTGTCCTTTAAATGTCTGTAAATCTGTTAGTAATTGTTGAATAAATTGAAATCTATTTATTAATTGATTTGCTGGATTTTTCTGAATTGCTGTGGTTAAATGTTGCTGAATATAACCAGTAATTTCTTTAATTCTCTCAATAAATAAATCTTGGGAATTGGCGCTAAAATTCAGAGTAGCACTACGTACTGATCTTTCGTTTCCTAATGGATTAGCTGGGTTTAATTTAATTACTTCATTAACTACTTGATTAATATTAATTAGTACCCGTCTGTTATCAGTAGATATTTGAAATATCTGTTGATTTTCAATAACTTTTAATATCTTGTCCAATAAATCAGTATAATCAACATTAGCTAGGTCTGAATTTGTGATGATTCTATTCATTTATGCCCCCTGGTTTCGTCCTCAACATTACACTTATTAAATTATAAACCTTTAAGTCTTGTCAAGTCAATACATAATACCAAGAAAAATCCCCGACTTCGGTGAGAGGTCGGGTATCTGTTACACCAAAGCTGCTACCTTCCCCAACAAACCCTGAAATAAGCGTAAACCGTCGCTATTACCTAAGACTTGATCTGCTGCTCTTTCTGGATGTGGCATCATTCCTAATACATTACCTTGAAGATTGCAAATCCCCGCAATATTGTTAAGTGAACCGTTGGGATTTTCTTGATAACGAAATAAAACTTGTCCATTGGTTTCAATTTCTGCTAAAGTGGTTTCGTCACTGTAAAATCGCCCCTCTCCGTGGGCAATGGGTAAAGTTATCACTTCTCCTTGCGTATAACCATGAGTCCAAGGTAAATTATTACGCTCTACCTTCAGGGGAGAGCGATCGCAAATAAAGTGCAAGTCTTGATTTCTCGTCAATGCCCCAGGTAACAAACCAGACTCAGTTAATATTTGAAAACCATTACAAATACCGATGACAAACTTACCTTGTTGTGCATGATCAATCACTTGCTGCATAACTGGAGAGAAGCGAGCAATCGCACCACAACGTAAATAATCCCCGTAACTAAAGCCACCAGGAACAATTACCACATCTATATCAGTAATGTCTGTTTCTTGGTGCCAGATCATACGAGTTGGTTGTCCTAACAAGTCTCTAGTAACATAGGCAACATCACGATCGCAATTAGAACCTGGAAAAACTAAAATACCGAATTTCATAATTAGTCAGTGATCAGTAGTGAATTAATTACCAAATTACAATTTCAAAATGCTCCCGTTTGTGATTCCACTTCAATCAAATCAAAGCGATAATTTTCGATCACGGGATTTGATAGCATTTCGTAACAAATTTGATTTAAGTCTCGACGCGCTTTCATTTCATCTGGTGCGACAATAATTAACTCAATGTATTTACCAATTCTCACCTGTTCCACATTATCATATCCCATTTGTGTGAGGCCAGATTGTACAGCCACACCAGCGGGATCTAATACTGAATTTCTCAAGGTAACAAAAATTTTAGCTAAATATTTTCTTTGCATGAGGCCTTTGCTAAAAGCTGGGATCACTATACTATAACTTTTATGTTGCAACTGAGTGAAAATATAATTAGGATTTAGCAATCTAGGGGTAATTGATCAATTACCCCTACCATAGATACAAATTGAACAACCCATGAGAAACATTCGCACCCGTAGTCAAGAAAGGATTTTAAACCTGTTAAAAAATATTAAACACAGCATTTCTGCCCAGGATATTTACGTAGAATTACGTAATTTTAATCAAAGTCTGGGTTTAGCAACGGTTTACCGTTCCCTAGAAGCACTGAAACTAGAAGGCTTAGTACAGGTAAGAACTTTAGCAAATGGTGAAGCCCTTTATAGCTTAGTACAACGGGATAAACATCACCTAACTTGCTTACAATGCGGTATTTCCATACCCATTGATCAATGTCCTGTCCACGAACTAGAAAGACAATTACAAACCAGTCATGAATTTAAAGTTTTTTATCACACCTTAGAGTTTTTTGGACTGTGTAAGCAATGTAAGAGTAAAGCTGGATTTTCATAACTAAAATTACTTAATTAAGCCGAACCAGTTGTAACTGCGTCTGGAATTTTCGATTTCCGTGGTCGTGGTCGCCAAGTCCCCTGAGTAAAGTTTTGTATGATCAAGCACTGCAAATATCTCCAGCTAAGAACTGACAGAAACCTGACTCAAATATAAAACTGGGGTAATTTTGTTCAAAATGAGAATAATAGCTCGATGTGTTGTAAAATTGGGTTAGGCCTAAATCATGCTGGATTTGTCTTAGTCATCTATAGCTGAAAAGTAAATTCAGCAAGATAGCTATGGAGATGATTGTGGAAAAACAAAAGTTAAATACAAATAAATGATATTATGAAAGTAGGCGATCGCGTGCGTGTTAAAGAATCAGTAGTGGTTTATCACCATCCCGAACATAAAGGTCAGGCTGTTGATATCCAAGGTACAGAAGGGGAAGTAGCCGCCATTGTCACCCAATGGAACGGGAGGCCTGTCAGTGCTAACTTCCCAATTTTGGTGCAGTTTAGCAAAAAATTCAAAGCTCATTTACGCGATTTTGAACTAGAAATTATCTAAGTCACCAATTAGCGGCGACAAAACCAGGCCATAATATTTAGTTCGCCGCGCATCTTAGCTAAGTCTTGACGGTTTTGGGCTGCGGTTGTATAGTACCATTCACAATGCTTTTTAAAGTCAGAACGGGTATTAACTTCATGATAAAATTCCCGCACTGTTTGATGAACAGCAAATACTTCCTCAAATTCGGGTTGAGGTGAGGGAGCAATGTGTGGTAATTCTTTACTCATAAGGTCATGGGGGATAGGTGATTGTTAAATCCAGCCGCGTAGCCAATAAATAAAAATACCCAGATACTCTTTTAAAGCAACTGTAAATTGATGCAAATTGTCAGTATCGGGTAGTAATTTGAGAATAGCAGATTTGGGTGTGCTAGTAAGTTCTTGTAAATCATCTTGACTGACAATAAAGTCCGTGGGTGTGGGAATGACATCAATACCTTGACGCTGAAAAATTTTCAAAGCCCGTGGAGTGTGCATTGCAGAAGTTATTAATAATACTTTCTTAATTTGACGTTCTGCCAATATTTTACGGACATTAACCGCATTCTGATATGTATTCAGAGAATCTGGCTCTTGGATAATTACCGCAGAGGGGACACCAATAGATGTAAGAATAGTTGCCATATCTGCTGATTCTGGAGAACCACTACCACGCCAGTTAATACGACCCGCGCTGAGGATAATTATAGGGGCTTTTTTCTGAAAATAGAGTTGAGCAGCATAAATAATGCGATCGCCAGCTTCACTTAAATCTACCATTGGACGCGGCCAACTTGCTGATTTAGTTCCTCCACCCAAGACCACTATAGCTTCAGCCTGGGGAACTTGAGAAGAAGGGATATTTTGCCATTCTAGACTGCGTATCATGTACTTTGCCACCCAAGCATTACCACAAAGCAGTAAGATAGCTAAAGATAGAGAAATGGCTATAGTCGCAATGCGGGGACGTTTCCGCAAAGTCACCAAAGCTATGATTAAACTCACACTAGCCAATCCCAAAGGGTAAAAAAATAGTGGTAATAATTTAGACAGATATAAAAACATATTTATTTTCTTTGTTTCATCCTAGCGTCAACTTAGTGACACTAATAGTATACTGCTTGAGGATTTAGTATTATATTTGTTATCCAGATAGGATCAAACCATGACAGGGCAAAAATATCAATATCAATTTGGTGGTAGTCTTCCTCCCAATGCACCCACCTATGTTACACGCAAAGCAGATAAGGATTTATATCAAGCTGTCAAAGCCGGAGAATTTTGTTTTGTATTGAACTCTCGACAAATGGGAAAATCAAGTTTGCGAGTTCGCACCATGCAAAGATTACAACTTGAAGAAATTGCTTGTGTGGCTATTGATTTAACTACCATTGGCACATCAGGGCTAAATTCTGAACAATGGTATAATGGCATTATTAATTATATTTCTGAAAGTTTAAAATTAGAGAATAAATTTGATTTAGATGCTTTGTGGGAAGAAAATAAACGACTTTCTAACATGCAGGTTTTTGGTAAATTTATTGATCGAGTTTTAAAATTAGTTCCTACACAAATAGTAATTTTTATTGATGAAATTGATAGTATCCTCAGTTTGAATTTTCACGTTGATGATTTCTTTGCCTTAATTCGTGCCTTTTTTAACCTCAGAGTTGATAATCCTGAATATAACCGCATTACCTTTGTATTATTGGGAGTTGCTACACCATCAGAATTAATTCAAGATAAAAAACGGACTCCTTTTAATATTGGTAAAGGTATTGAATTAACAGGATTTACTTTTAAAGAATCTCAACCCTTATTACAGGGATTAAGTGTTAAGACAAATCAACCTGAAGAGTTATTAGAATTAATTTTAAACTGGACTGGTGGACAACCTTTTTTAACTCAGGAAATTTGCGATTTAGTTTTAAATTCTCCTCAATTATCGGAAAATAAAGCAGAATGGTTAGAAAATATAATTAGAACTAAGATTATTAAACAAACGCAGGATAATCATCACCATTTTGGCACTATTAAACAGCGGATTTTAAGTGATGAACAAATAGCAGGTGAATTATTAGATATTTATCAAAGAATTTATCAACAAGGACAGTTAGTTATTCAAAATACTTTAGAGGAAAGAAAGTTACAACTGTCGGGTTTGGTGGTGAAAAGAAATAATCACTTACAGATTTATAATCCTATTTATCGAGAAGTTTTTAATCAACAATGGATTGATAATCAATTAGCTGATTTACGTCCGTATTCTGAGTCTTTCAATGATTGGGTAAAATCAGATTATTCGCATAAGCACCTGTTAAAAGGTAAGGTATTAAAAGAAGCTACAGTTTGGGCAAAAGATAAAAGATTAAGCTCTTTAGATAAACAGTATTTAGATGATTCTCAAAAATTAGAATATAAAAGAAATATTAAGAATATATTTGTGGTTTTCACAAGTGTTGCCACAGGGGTGATAGTTGGACTTATAGGTGCATTTAGTTGGTATCAGTATAAATATGCTTTTTGTTCTATTGGAGAAAGAATAGAAGGGAGTGATAAATGTGTTAGAAATATTAAAACTAGTGGTGAACAATCTAAAATATTTATTGATGATATAAATTTTCATCTGGATAAGGGAAGCGAATATTTTAAAAAAGGAGATTATCAAAATGCAGAGAAATTTTTTTATTTAGCTAAAGAGGCTAATCCTAATGACCCAATTCCCCAAATATATTTGAATAATACTAAAGCCAGGTTAGCAAGTCAAGCAGGGAAAGGAAAAGCTTTAAAACTGGCAGTTGTAGCTGGAATTGATTTTTACAAATTTACGGCCGAAGAAATTTTTAGAGGTGTAGCTGATGCTCAAGATGAATTTAATAAAAGTGGAGGAAAAAATGGCAGATTGCTAGAGATAGTTATTGCAAATGATGGTAATGAACCACAAATATCAAAAAAATTAGCAGAAAAGTTAGTTAGTGAGTCAGATATTTTAGGAATTATTGGACATCATGCAAGTGAGAGTAGTGAGGTAGCAATACCCATTTACAGACGAAAAGGATTAGCAATAGTATCTCCTTCAAGTTCTAGCCACAAATTGAAAGACGATGTATTTTTTCGAGTTATTCAAACTACAACAGAAGCAGCCAAACTTTATGCAAAGTATATCAAAAATACTTTACATTCAGATAGTATAGCAATTTTTTACGATCAGAAAAGTGTTTATGGTCAAAGTTTGCAAGAAGATTTTATAAAAGCTTTTGATGATTTAGGAGGAAAAGTTGATATTAATAATACTTCTGTTTTTGATCGGGAACAAACAAGTCCAACAGATATTGATGCAGAAATTAATAATATCATCTCAAACCAAATAAAAACAGTTTTTTTAATATCTGGTGTAAAAACAATTTCAGGATTAAGAGCTTTTGCAAGAGCGAGTCAGGAAAAAACAAAAAAACTGAACATAGAAAACCTGAACATAATATTCCCTATGTCTGTTTTTGAACAGCTAACTTTAGATATAGGAGGTGATGCTGTTGAGGGTGCAAGTTTGTCCACACCTTGTGTAAACAAAACATCTTTATATATGAAAGGTGCAATAAAAAGATGGCAACAAAAAAATATTTATTGGCGTACCATGACTGGATATGATGCAACCCAAGCATTCATTGGAGCTATTAATAAATCATCGAATGAACCGACAAGATCAGAAATTCTCAAGAATTTGAAAACTCTGACACTCCCTGTTGAAAAAACCTCTGGCTATGGATTAAATTGGTCAAAGGAAAATGGCTATTTGTATCAATCTAATATTAATAGTTCATATTGTATGTATAAGATTGAAAATGGTCAATTTAAAGAAGTTTTGGTTAAGTAGTCTACCGGAAACTTATCCAAGTTATTTCACATTAGCGAAAATCATTGATTTTGTTGGGTTTCACTGCGTTCAACCCAACCTACTGATCTGAAAGTTGAGCGAGATAAATCCAAATATCTTCTAAATCTTTCTCTGCTAGTTTTGAAATCCGAAAGCGATTCATTCAGATATTTCTCCTTGTAGACGTTCCCGACCTCGTGCTTTAATTGAATTTATGAGAGTAGATAAGTTATTTTCATCGTATTCTGTGTATTCACCATTTTGAAGTTGTTGAATACCTGCGGCTATATCCTGTTTTAAGGATTCAATATTTTGTGTTTTCTGGTGTTCAGTTAGTCGAGATTGTTGAATTTTTTCAACTAAGATTTGGTATTCTTCTTGAGAAAGTGAAAGGATAATTTGAGTGAGAGAGTCAAGAAGTCGTGTATTGATTGTAGTAATGGGTTGGTTCATAAGGCAATAATAACCTGATTATCTCCATACTATACTATAAAACCTATAGCAGTAGAATGTCAGAAATATACCCCTTAATTTTCGCAATCGCAGATAAATAATATGTAATACTAAATTAGTGGAACACTATTGTTAAGTTGATGGACGAGAAAATATGTACACAGCAGTAATTAAATATTCTGGTGATTGGTGGTTAGGTTGGATTGAAGAAATTCCTGGTATAAATTGTCAAGAAGCAACAAGAGAAGAATTATTAGAAAGTTTACGAATTACACTTTTAGAAGCATTAGAATTTAACCGTCAAGATGCACTAGAAGCTGCGGGTAATGATTATGTTGAGGAAGCTATCACAATATGAAACGTGGTGATTTATTACGCCATTTACAAGAGCATGGGTGTGAGTTTATACGTGAGGGTTCTCGACACTCTTGGTGGTGGAATCCTGAAAAAAATAGGAGGTCAGCTATTCCTCGACATCAAGAAATTGATGATATTCTAGCGAAAAAGATTTGTAAAGATTTAGGCGTACCTTTTACTAGGTAAAATTTGCCTATCAACTATTTGAATCTACCTTAGTAATGATGGTAAATACAATGTTGGGTTTTGTTTTTTGTATACCAAAAGTAAGATATAATTTATGACTGATAAACTAATTTTCCCTCTAATATGGTTTTCAACTTTCTTGGTAAATTTTTAGGTAAAACCCCACAACCCAAACCCACAGAAATCACAGGTTTAATCAAAATCTCAGGATGTGAAAATCCTAAACGCTGTGGTGATATAATTTTTGTTCACGGTTTAGGTGGCCACGCAAGGTCAACCTGGCACCCTCAAGAATTAGCAAATGATGATAACTTTTGGTTAACATGGCTGGCACAAGAAAGACCAGATTTAGGGATTTGGTCTTTTGGTTATAATGCTGCACCCTTTGAATGGAAAGGTGCAACAATGCCACTTTTTGATCGTGCTAGTAATTTATTAGAATATTTGGCAGTTAATGATATTGGCAAATATCCAATTATATTTATCACTCATAGTATGGGTGGTTTATTAGTCAAAGAAATGCTGCGAAATGCTCAAACTTTTAACAAAACAGCAGTTATTAAACAAACTAAAGGTATTGTATTTTTATCCACTCCTCACACAGGTTCTCATTTAGCTAATTTCGTAAAAAACATTGGGATTTTTACGCGCAATACTATTAGTGTTGATGAATTACAATCCCATCTTCCCCAATTGCGTCAACTCAATGAATGGTATCGGCAAAATGTTGATTTAATGGCAATTACCACAAAAGTTTATTTTGAAACTAAAGCAATTTTAGGAATTTTAGTTGTAGATCCAGATAGTGCTAACCCAGGTATTAAAGATGTTCAACCTACCGCAACAGATGATGATCATATTTCTATTACCAAGCCAAAATCACCAGATAATTTAGTTTATAAAGGTGTGAGTCGGTTTATTAAAGAACAGTTATTAACTATTTCTGAAAAACCAGCAAATACTTCGTCTTATCTTTATATCCAACGTCCAGAAATTGAAAATAAATGTTATCAAAATATCCAGCAACCAGGAGCATTAATTCGCATTAAATCTCCCCATAAAATGGGTAAAACACAGTTAATTAGTCGCATTTTTACTCATGCTAAAGAAAAAGAATATCGCACCGTTTCTATTAATTTATGGAGTCCAGAAATATTAACTGACCTCGATACTTTTTTACGGAGTTTTTGTACAACTCTTAGTTTAGAATTAGGACTCGAAGAACAAATAGACCAATATTGGCATAAACGTTTAAGTAGTCAAATAAACTGCACTAATTACTTAAAAAAAAATCTGTTGCAAGTTATTGATAGTCCTTTAGTATTAGGATTAGATAATATTGATGAAATTTTCCCTTATCCTGAAATTACGCAACAATTTTCTGCTTTATTAAGAGCTTGGCACGAAAACGCCAAAACAGAAGAAATTTGGCAAAAACTACGTTTAGTAATTGCCCATTCTCAAGATGTTTATGTTTCTGTAAATGTTAATCAATCTCCTTTTAATGTTGGTTTATCCGTTGAAATAGGAGAATTTAACAACACACAAATAAAAGAATTAGTCCAACGATATGGTTTAAATTGGTCAGAGACAGAAATCAACGAATTAAAATCAATGATTAATGGCCACCCTTATTTATTAACAACCGCCCTGGAAAAAATTACCCAAGATAATTTAACTTTATCCCAATTTCTCAAAATAGCTCCCACTAATCAAAGTCCATACAGCGGTTTTTTAAAATCCTATCTTTTAGAATTAGAAAAAGATGTCCTCTTAAAAAGAGCAATGCAACAAGTAATTAACAGTAATATTCCTATTCCAATAGATTCTAAACAAGCCTTTAAATTACGCAGTTTAGGTTTAATTGAATTTAAAGGAAATGAAGTACAATGTCTTTGTAATTTATATCGGCTTTATTTTTCCAGTCGTCTTTAAACGACCTTTGCTATGAGACTCTGAACTCATTCAGAGCCGGTGATTGGGACTGGTGTAAGATATAGTCACCACTCATTACTTTTCCCAAAATCGAAAATTGAAAGTTGTAGAAGCACGACGGAAACGCCGAGTAGGTTTTCTTATGCGTCTTTTCGCACCCCTATCACTAGACTGTTCGGTATCTTCTTGTAAGACATCTTCTGGTAACTGAGTTTGTAAAGCTTCCTGACTGCGCCACCAAGCAATTATCCAGCCACCACCAACACCAGCAATACCGCCGAACAAAATACTCATGGGTGCTGAATAACCTAAGAAAAGACAACCCAGCATAAAAACTAACCAATATTTCAAACCAGCATCAATACCATCATTAGAGGCTACAGTAGTAGCCTGGGGGTTATTCTCATTTGCAAAAGTAATCCACCCCAAGGTGACACCACCCAGGATACCTATAAATAGACACAGAGGTACTGAAGCACCAGCCATTCTGGAGACAATGAATAAAAACAACCCGAATAGTAATTGAGACAGGAAGTTAGGTGAAGATGAGAAAATATCGCCGAGAAAATTATTTTTTGGTGCCATAAAATTAAGATTTAGGAGTCAGGAGAAAGAATAATTATATCTCGTTATCTCGTTTATCTCGTTCCCAGTCTCTGACTGGGAATGCTATCACGGAGGCTCTGCCTCTATGATTGTATTATGAAAAAGCAGAGCCTTTATAATTCATTGATAATTCATTCCCATACAGAGTATAGGAAAGAAGAATCTCATACCCATAGGGAGTATGGGTACAAAGAATGGGATAAGTCGGTTTTGCTTGTGTAGACGCGGTTAAAAACCGCCCTTTTAATCTAGAGAAAAATTAAATCAATCCTGATAATTGTGTGTCTAATGGTAGAGTTGTATCTACAACCGTTATATAAGGTTGTTCTTGATTTGTAAATGGTTGAGATTGGTTAATTTGGGATGTTAATAAATCAGCAGTAGCATCAGCAATATCACCAGTGCGATGCAGCAGCCTTTGTGTTAAAACTTCTACTGGTGCGGTACAATTGATGATATATAAAGGTAATTGATGCTCTGTAGCTTGAGAAATGGCTGCTGCTCGCAAATCCTGACGATCATATTTAGCATCTAAAATTACAGTCCAGCCTTGATTAGCTAGTATAATTCCCAGTGCTAACAATCGGCCATAAGTTTTTTGTGTCATTTCTGGTGTATAAATTTCATCCCCACCTCTTGCTAACAAAGAAATTCCCGCCAAATGCTTACGCACAGCATCAGAACGGAGATGAACCGCATTGAGTTTCCGGGCTAAATACTTAGCTGTGGTACTTTTTCCAGCACCAGATAACCCGGACATCAAAATCAGTTTTCCCTGTTGGGGTTTAGTATATTCCCAAGCTTGATGATAATATGCAGATGCGGTTTTTGCTGCTTCTTCCTTCACAACATCGGGTACACTAGGATCATCTAACAAAAATGAATTTACCTTAGCCCGCACATAAGCCTGACGGCTTAAATATAAAGGTAATACCTGTAAACCTTCCCAGTCTCCAGTTTGCTCCACATAAGCATTTAAAAAAGCATTTCCTAAATCCTTACGTCCTCTGGCTTCAATATCCATGACAGTAAAAGCTACATCATACATCACATCAACGAAGCGAAAAGGCTCGTTAAATTCTATACAGTCAAACAACATGATTTTATCATGCCAGAGAGCAATATTTCTGAGGTGTAAATCCCCATGACCTTCGCAAATATAATGATTGTCAATTCGGCTTTTAAATAATTCTGGATTTTGGACAAAGAAATTATCCGTATATTGTTTTGTTTCCTCAAACTGCGCTTGTGTCTGGGGTCCACCAATATATTTTTCAGCTTGCTGGTAATTTTCATCAATAGCCAAACGCACTTGTGAGACTTCCCCAAAACTGCGAATGTAGTCATTAGTGTGTGCTTCAGCATGGTATTGAGCCACAACCCGTCCTAATTCTTCTAAGTTGCTTTCCTGTAAGTTCCCAGCAGCGAAAAGTTCACTAAATAGGGATTCTTGGGGAAATTGACGCATCTTGATCGTATATTCTACAGCTTCTCCCGTTCCTCCGAGATGGTATTTTTCACCCGCGCAAGTTAAAGGGATCACTTCTAAATATAATTCACCAGCACCGCGTTGATTTAAGCGCAACTCCTCCTCACAAAAATGTTTTCTTTTTTCTAAGGTGGAAAAGTCTAAAAAACCGAAATTAGCTGGTTTTTTCAGCTTATAAGCATAATCTCCAGTTAAGAGGACATAAGAAATATGGGTTTGAATTAGTTGAATTGGTTCGGTTACACCATGAGGATAAAATCCAGGTTGTAACATTTGTTCAATTAAAGCGGGAAGATTTGTTTCTGTCATTTTTATTGGTAATAGGTAATAGGTAATAGGTAAGTAGGTTAACACAATAAAACCAAACTGTGTAAAGAAATGTAAAATCGCTGAAAACCTCTTTACTCTTGCCTCTTTTCCACAAAAAAACCAGGTTTAACCCTGGTCTTCTTAGTTATTATTATCTAAATTCTAGCCTTTAGTGCCGGCGAAAAAACTTAAATGGTAAGGTGTACCTTTAGCTGGGTGAATCTGAACTTCACGAATTACAGTTGTACCAGTCCATTCTAATTCAGGAATGCTTAATTCCACTTCTGTTTGATTAGGAGCAGCTTGCTTGAGTAAACGTTCTACAACTTTAGCATCAAGAACTAAAGAAATTGATTCAGTTCCCTTGTGACCGTACAAATTAGCGGGAATTAAACCAGAACGGCGCAAAGCTCTGGGTTTGCTACCTTCTGGACGGGTTTTAGATTCGAGTGTGATAGCCATACTATTTTTAGTTGTTAGTTGCTAGATGTTAGATGTTAGATGTTAGTTGCTAGTTGTTAGTTGTTAGCAGTCAATTCTCATTTATATCACTACTGACCACTGACCACTGACCACTGACCACTAACTAAACCGGAGTACCATTTGGATGTAACAGAGCGCGTTTTGGACCGTGAATAGGGTCTTCTACAATGATAGTCTGATCACGACTTGCTCCCAAAGAAACGATCGCAATGGGGACATCCATCAATTCTGCTAAGAATCTTAGATAGTCTAGTGCTTGCGGTGGTAACTCTTCGAGGGTACGACAGTGACTTGTTGACATTTGCCATCCTGGCAAGGTTTTATAAATAGGACGACAACGGGCGAACATCCGGGCGCTAGTGGGGAAGTGTTCGCAACGTTCACCATCAATTTCATAAGCTACACAAACATTAATTTCCTCTAATTCATCGAGAACATCAAGTTTAGTAATAGCAATACAATCCATGCCGTTAATGCGAACTGCATAGCGTCCAATGACAGCATCAAACCAACCACAACGACGTTTGCGCCCCGTAGTTGTGCCAAATTCCGCACCGCGATCGCCTAATAAGTCGCCAATTTCGCCATGTAGTTCCGTAGGGAATGGACCTTCCCCGACCCTTGTAGTGTAGGCTTTGGATACACCAATCACCCGATCTATCATTGTCGGACCTAACCCACTACCAACGCAAGCCCCGCCCGCCACTGGATTAGAGGATGTAACATAGGGATAAGTCCCGTGATCCAAGTCAAGTAAAGTCCCCTGTGCGCCCTCAAACAAGATATTTCGTCGTCTTAAAATCGCGTCATAGATTTGTAACGAAGTATCAACGACAAAAGGACGCAAACGTTCAGCATAACCTAAATACTCCTCAATTACCACTTGGGGATCAAGGGGTGGCAGATTATACAGCTTTTCTAAAATGGTATTTTTATAGTTGATCGTCCACTTTAATTGCTCACGCAGTCCATCGGTATCCATCAAGTCTAACATCCTGATGCCTGTCCGTTCGGATTTATCAGCGTAGGTCGGTCCAATACCTCTACCAGTTGTCCCGATTTTATGATTTCCCCGTACTTCCTCCGCAGCCTTATCAATCATCCGATGATAAGGCATGGTGACATGAGCCGTTTGTGAAATCAACAAGTTAGCTGTGGAAATATTTAATTGTTCTAGTTGATCCAGTTCTTTGATTAAAACCTGTGGATCTATGACTGTTCCACAGCCAATAATACATTCAGTTTTTGGATATAAAATACCAGAGGGAATTAAGTGCAGCTTAAAGGTCTGACCTTGGACTACGATTGTATGCCCAGCGTTAACTCCTCCTTGGTAACGTACCACCACATCTGCGGAGCGGCTGAGTAAGTCAGTTATTTTACCTTTTCCTTCATCGCCCCACTGGGCACCTATGACAATGACGTTAGCCAAGAGATTATATTAAAGGGTAAAGTTTCCACAAATCACCATTTTTAACAGATTTTTTATTTTTTGTCAAGGATTGGAATAACTTTTGCTTTGGGGTAAAATAAGGAGTTATACAAATTTATCGAATAGGTTGGGTTAAAATAATACAGGACATTTTATAAATAAATTCACCAACCCAGGAAGAAAAGCTGATGCAAATCATCCGTCTACCGGTACTTTCAGACAATTATATATTTTTACTGCATGATCCACAACAGAATATCGCGGCTGTTGTTGATCCGGCCGAAGCGCAACCCGTATTAGACGAATTAACAAAGTTAACAGCTAATTTAGTGGCAATTTTTAATACTCACCATCATGGTGATCATGTGGGTGGAAATACACAATTGATGAAAAAATTTCCCCAAGTGACAGTTTATGGAGGTGCCGAAGATAGAGGACGGATTCCCGGACAGCAGGTATTTTTACAAGAAGGGGATCACGTTCAATTGGGCAACCGTACTGCTAATGTGTTGTTTGTTCCTGGCCATACCCGCGCTCATATTGCTTACTATTTTCCCCCAGAAAGCCCAAGAGAGCCAGGAGAATTGTTTTGTGGTGATACATTGTTTGCTGGTGGTTGTGGTCGTTTATTTGAAGGTACACCGGGGCAAATGGTAGATTCTTTAAGTAAACTGAGGGCTTTACCTGATGATACTCGCCTTTGGTGCGCCCATGAATACACTTTAAATAATTTGCGGTTTGCTGTGACTGTAGAGCCAGAAAATGGGGACTTGCAAAAACGCTACCAAGATGTTAAAATTCTACGGGAGACTAATGAAGCCACCGTACCATCACTTTTGGGAATCGAAAAACTCACAAATCCTTTTTTGCGTTGGGATAAACCATCTCTACAAGCAACAGCGAAAAGTAACGAAGGAGTTCAAACCTTTGCCCGGATTCGAGGCATGAAGGATAATTTTTAGTCTGTACTGCATTTAATTTGTATAATGATAGCGGGCAGGATACCCGCACCACAGGATTTAGCCATATACTGACAATTTCCCATGTATAGCGGTTTTTGGTTGAGTGCAGTACAAGAACCCCAGCAATGGAAGAGGGAGCTAGGCTTAGGAAACACTATAGACCGCAATTTTAATTTTCAAATTCAAATATTTTGAAAATATTTTTAATATTTATGGGATTTAGTATTGCGATCGCTCCCCAAATTTCGCTAAAATCTATAGACTGTGGGTATGTCAAAAATCCTTCGTGGTCAAGCTACAATCTTGTCAGCCACACTGATGACATCCAAATAACTAAGATATTACAAAGAAAAGCGAAAAACAATGGCGAAACGTGTGCAATTGGTTTTAACAAAAGATGTCAGTAAACTGGGAAAAATCGGCGACTTAGTAGAAGTAGCTCCCGGTTATGCTCGTAACTATCTGATTCCTCAGAGTTTAGCAGATCGGGCGACACCGGGTATTCTCAAACAAGTAGAACGCAAACGGGAAAAAGAACGCCAAAGACAATTAGAACTCAAACAACAAGCAACGGAACAAAAAGCAACTTTAGAAAAAGTTGGTAGCTTAAAAATTGCCAAGCAAGTTGGGGAAAACGAAGCTATTTTCGGTACTGTTACTACCCAAGATGTAGCAGATGCTATTTTAAAAGCGGCTAATCTAGAAATAGATCGTCGTGGTATTACCATTCCTGATATTAGCCAATTGGGTACTTATAAAGCGGAAATTAAACTCTATTCTGAAGTGACAGCAGAAATTAACATTGAAGTCGTCTCTAACTAACGGATTTCAATTTTAGATTTTAGATTTTAGATTTTAGATTTTAGATAGACTCCAGTAATTTGGGGGCTTGTCAGTGGATTTTGGATTTACGATTTTGGATTTTGGATTGACTCCACCCTCAAGTGTGGAGCTTGGGGATTTTAGATTAGCAATTTTGGATTAGTTCTGCCCTGAAATTGTAGGGGGCAACGGCCGTTGACCCTTACTTGTACCGAAAATTCCCAATCTAAAATCTAAAATCTAAAATCTAAAATTTCTTAGTCAGGTTTGGATTTTAGATTCAGACCATACATGAATTTTCAATCTTTAATCCAAAATTTAAAATCCAAAATCCAAAATCCAAAATCCAAAATCCAAAATCCAAAATTGAGGAGATCCAGATAGCTAAAACAGTTAAGAGTTCCCTATTCCCTAATCTGATTATGGCTAGGCCTCACAGGCTATCAGCAAACCCTAAATACAAACTATAAAAAAAGCAATAAACCTAATGGCCGAGGAACTGAGTTTTGGTGATAGTAGTAATCGTTTACCACCGCAAAATATCGAAGCAGAGGAGGCGATTCTAGGGGGTATTTTACTAGATCCCGAAGCAATTGGTCGAGTGAGCGATCGCTTAGTCCCCGAAGCCTTTTATATTAGCGCCCATACAATAATCTATCAGGCCGCTTTGCGTCTTCATACGCAACAAAAACCCACAGATTTGCTTTCTATCACCAGTTGGTTAACAGACAATGATCAACTAACAAGAATTGGTGGCAGAAATAAATTAGCCACATTAGTAGACCGCACAGTTTCAGCGGTGAATATTGATGCTTTAGCAGGGTTAGTCATGGAAAAATACCTGCGACGACAATTAATTAAAGCAGGTAATGAAATTGTACATTTGGGTTATGAAACAGAAACAGAATTACCAATTGTTCTAGATCAAGCCGAACAAAAAGTTTTTAATGTCACCCAAGAAAAACCCCAATCAGGATTAGTTCATATTGGTGATACATTAATTAATACTTTCCAAGATATTGAAACTCGTCATCAAGGTATTGCTTTACCAGGAATACCCTGTGGTTTTTATGATTTAGATGCTATGACTAGCGGTTTTCAGCGTTCCGATTTAATTATCGTAGCTGGGAGGCCGTCAATGGGAAAATGTCTCAGTTATGATTCAGAAATCGTCTTAGCAGATGGACAAATTGCCACAATTGAAGAATTATATCAGCAACGGCAATGTTCATTATTAACATTAAATGATGATTGGAAATTTACCTTTACCCAACCATCTGCATTTGTAGATGATGGAATTAAACCAGTTTTTCGCATCACAACTCGCTTAGGACGGGCAATTGAAACCACAATTACTCACCCATTTTTAACTATTAAAGGTTGGCAAAGATTAGAAAACTTACAAGTAGGAAATAAGATTGCCATCCCTCGCAAAATAGATGTGTTTGGAACAGAAACTATCCGCGAGTGTGAAGTCAAATTATTAGGTTATTTAATTGGTGATGGTGGTTTAACTAATAGCACTCCTAGATTTACAAACAGCAACCCATTATTGCAAACAGATTTTTCTGAAGCAGTAACTGAATTTGGTGGTTTGTCAATAACAAGGGAAGATTACCCAGGACAACAGACACCTTCATTATGTGTTGGATTAGAAAAATTAGGTTTATCGGATAAAGATGCTCATAATAAAACTATCCCAAACATTTTCTTTAAATTAGAAAAATCACAATTATCATTGTTTCTAAATCGTCTTTTTGCCACTGATGGTTGGGCTACTGTGCTTAATAGTGGTCAATCACAATTAGGTTATTGTACAGTCAGCGAAAGACTAGGAAGACAAATTCAACATCTGTTGTTAAGATTTGGTATTATTGCTGCTTTGAAAAAGCGGTCTGTGAAATATAATAATACCCGTAGACCAGCATGGCAATTAGATATTACTGATGCCATATCTATCAAAAACTTCATTGCAGAAATTGGCATTTTTGGCAAAGAAGCAGCATTAGCAAAAGTTACAGCAGCAATATCTCAAAAAAGATATCAAACCAATCGTGACTTAATACCTGTAGAAATTTGGGAACAATTAGCAAATAGTGATGTATATTGGGATGAAATCGTTTCCATTGAATCAGTTGGTAACAAACAAGTTTATGATTTAACAATTCCCGAAACACATAATTTTGTCGCTAATGATATTTGTGTTCACAATACCGCCTTTTGTCTTAACCTTGCTCATAATATTGCTGCTGGTTATAAACTACCGGTGGCTGTTTTTAGTTTAGAAATGTCCAAGGAACAACTAGTACAAAGACTATTAGCTAGTGAAGCGGGAATTGAAAGCAGTTATTTAAGAAGTGGTCGCATTAGTCAAACGCAATGGGAACCGTTAAGCCGTGCTATTGATAAGCTTTCAGAAACACCAATGTTTATTGATGATACGGCAAATATTACAGTTACACAAATACGAAGTCAAGCCCGAAGACTGCAAGCAGAACAAAATGGAAATTTAGGATTAATAGTCATTGATTACTTGCAATTAATGGAAGGAGCAGGTGATAATCGTGTGCAAGAATTATCAAGAATTACCCGTTCTTTAAAAGGTTTAGCGAGGGAATTGTCTGTACCAGTTATTGCTTTATCACAGTTAAGTCGGGGGGTGGAAGCAAGAACTAATAAACGGCCAATGTTATCTGATTTAAGAGAATCGGGATCAATCGAACAAGATGCGGATATAGTAATGATGTTATACCGTGATGAATATTATTCACCAGATACTCCAGATAGAGGAATTGCAGAAGTAATCATAGCTAAACATCGGAATGGACCGACAGGAACAATCAAATTGTTATTTGATCCTCAATTTACAAAATTTAAAAATCTAGCGAAACAAAACAGTTGGTAATATGTATAAAAAATACTTTATTAGCCTAATATTTCTATTCATCAGTATCCAAATCAGCAGTATTCAAAAACTAGCTGAAGCACAAACAGTAGTTCCAAAAGTTACTAGTAGTAAAGCCCTTTGTCCTGCTCAATTATCATCAACAATTAATACTATTATTAACCAGCCTCAATTTAGTCGAGGACGTTGGGGAATTTTAATTAAAACATTATCATCAAACAAGATTCTTTATAGTCAAGATGCTGAGAAATATTTTATTCCTGCTTCTAATATTAAGCTATTTACCACTGCTGTAGCATTACAGAAATTAGGTTCAGATTTTCGGATTCGTACCTCTATTTATGATGATGGTAATGGTATTTTGCGTGTCGTGGGTAGGGGAGATCCGAGTTTTAAAAACCCTCAATTAAGATTATTAACAAAACAACTCTATCAACAGGGAATTAGAGAAATTAATCAGTTAATTGTTGATGATAGTTATTTTCAAGGTGAAGTAGTTCATTCCAGTTGGGAATGGGAGGATATACAGGCTGATTATGGCGCTCCTGTGAATAGTTTAATATTAAATGAGAACGCTTCTGAATTAATTTTTTTACCCCAAAATATCGGACAACCATTACAACTAAAATGGACTGAACCTACAGAAGCATATCAGTGGAAAATTGAGAATAATACCATTACTACTCAAGCAGATAAACCCGGTTTTGTAGAAATTAACCGTGATTTAAAAGGACAAATTTTAAGGATAAAGGGACAATTAGCGGTTAATTCTCAACCAAAAATTACTGCTATAGCTGTATTTGATCCAATTAGCAATTTTTTAAAACAATTTCGTCATAATTTAATTACAGTAGGAATTACTGTTAAAGAAACTGTAATTAGTAATTTGAATAAAAATGGCAAAGAAATAGCCGCAGTAGAATCTCCACCTTTGTCTGAATTATTAATAGAGACAAATGTAAACAGCAATAATTTGTATGCTGAGGCTTTACTCAGAAGTTTAGCTATCAAAAAACCAAGAGAAATAAATCAAAATACGGCTGATATTGGATTACAAGTCATGAAAGAGACTCTAACTCAATTAGGAGTTGAATCAGAAAGTTATGTAATTGTAGATGGTTCTGGTTTATCGCGCAAGAACTTAACCACTCCCGCAGCTTTAGTACAACTTTTAGAAGCAATTGATAAATTACCTGAAAGAGAAATTTTTCGGGCTTCCTTACCCATTGCAGGTATGACAGGTAGCTTAAAAAATCGCTTGATTAATACTGCTGCTGCGGGAATTGTCCAAGGAAAAACCGGTTCAATGACAGGAGTTTCTACTCTTTCTGGATATGTAAATTCAGCTAATTATGAACCTTTAGTTTTTAGTATTATGGTGAATCAATCTGAACAACCGAGTAAAATTGTGAGAACAGCAATAGATGAAATTGTGGTTTTATTAACCCAATTAAAACAATGTTAAAATAATTTTAAGCAATGCTACCGCGTTTTCTGGCTTCTTTAGAGGAAATACTGACATTTTTGATTCCGGCCTTGATCATTTGTCTTTCTAACAGGGCAAAAAAACGGGTCCTATCACCACCTTTGATTACAGCCTGATTGTGAGCTTCCGCAATAGCCACAGGATAACCGTATCCTTTATTTACCTGTGCCAACATTAACCCTAGTGCTTGATCAAACATAGTTTGATTGGCGACAACCCAAGCAGGGACCTCAATCCGGGCGATTTCTGTACCGACATGGACGTAACAAAAATAAATAATTTGCTCGTCATACAATTCTAAAATTCGTGCATTACTCCGCCATAACGGTCCTCTTTGTCCAGGTTGGAGTTGACTAGTCATGATGGTTGTATCGCGCAAAGTATCAAATTTTTTGCAAGGTACGTATTCTAGTTGGTTAGGGCAATGAGTGATACAATCGGGGACGGGATAGGGACAAGCCAAAAACCGTAAAAAGTTAGTAGATTCCGTGCTGCGAGAGGCACTAAGATAACCCATGAGGGGTATTTGAGCTTGTTGGAGTTTTTGCCAAGCTTCTAAAATAGGTGGTAAAATGCGATCGCGGGCATCCATCGGTAACTGATCTAAAAACCAGTATATTAAAGAACCATCAACCAGAGCTAAAGTTGGCGCTGCTGTTTTCACACTACAGGCCAGTTCAGCTAATACCGTAGCCTCGGAAGCAGTACGCCGATAACCCATCCATTCTTCGGTTCTAATTCCCCATTGACGGGAGATATATAAATCTTCAGGGCGATAAAATACCTCCGGTAAACTATCGAGAAGGGGGTGAAGATTTTGACCATAGTGTAAAACTACCCTGCCGATGTTGAGTAAGTAACAATACGCAATTTCGTGATGATTAGGAGCAATTTGCGAACCATCAGTAGAAATGACAGTATGAATTTTCGGGGGAACAGGAATAGTAATACAGGTTTCTAAAGGTTCAATTGGTGTAGCATTAGCAAAGAGAATCCGATTGTGCCATTTTTGCTGACGTTCAACTAACTCCTGTTGACACTCTACAGCCTGTTTAAAAAATTGCTGTGCTAATTGTAACCGCTGATGACTCGCGGCCACTTCCGAAGTCAAATGTTGACTGAAACCTTGCATTTGTCTTGATATTTTTGTTAAATCAAGCATAGTGTTGGTAGTGGTGCGAAGAGATGTAAATACTATATAATTAACAACTATATGCTAATAATTGGAAAAATGGTGTCATGAAAAAATGGAAATTAACAATGACAATCCTTCTATTCGGAATTATATTATATACTCCAAAAGTGAGTGGTAAGAATTTGGCAAATATTTCCGATTTTAGAATCAAATCATCACTGTTAGCACAAGTTGATAAAAAAGAGGCTATCATCTATTTTCATAGAGGAATTAACCGCCATACATCAGGAGATATCAAAGGAGCAATTGCAGAATATAATCAAGCTTTAAAGTTACGTCCTGATTTTGCTGAAGTTTACTATAAACGAGGAATATCTCGCTATAAATTGGGAGATTTAAAAGGAGCGATTTTAGATTATAATCAAGCAATTAGGCTCAATCCTAATTATGCAGGTGTTTATAATCATCGGGGATTTACTCGTCATGATTTGGGAGATTTCCCAGGGGCTATTAGAGATTTTAACCAAGCGTTAAAGCTAAATCCTAACTTTCCTGAAGCTTACCAAAATCGCGGTATTACTCGCAATGCTTTAGGTGATAAACAGGGAGCAATTAGCGATTTAAAAGTAGCAGCTAACTTATTTCAAAAACAAAAAAGGATCAGTAATTATCAAGAGGTAATTGATCTTATTAATAAGCTCCCAGATTTGTCTAAGAAGTCGGGGAGCTAGATATTGGTTAAATTATAACCAGGTTGCAAAATCGTAAGTAAAATGAGAAAGTGAGATTAGTTGAATGCGGGAATCATTTTTTCCTGCTTCCCGTTCTAATGAAGTATTATAACCCCAATCTGCGAGAAAAAGTTTTACATGATTTAAGTCTGATTGTTGTTGGACTAATTGTAAAGTTTTTAGTCTATCTTCAACAAACCATAAATTAACAGTTTGGGTATTTGCTTTCTTGATTAATTCCCGCAAAGTTGCATATTTTGGGCGTTTTACTTCTTTACCAAAAATATTTTCTGATGGTAAATTAACTCCTTCTTGTTGTAACAATTGCTTGACAAATCGCCCTTCTTTAGTAGTGACAATATATAACTGAACTTGAGTCTCAAGAGTTATTTTCAGTCTTTCAATGACACCAGGATAAAATCTATGTAGACTTAACCAACCATCTAAATCTTTCTCAATCCATTCATCTCGCAAATTATCTAATTGTGTAGAAACTGCTTTTGCTTCTAAGTTATTTGCTACTAAAATTTCGGCGGTAATAGTTGTCCATGATTGCAGGATTTGAGCATCAGAAAAACCTGCAATTAAAGCTTTAATTAAAATAGGCATTTCCCAACCCGTTTCAATTACAGGACGTAAGCGATAGAATCTCAAAGCTAAATCATCTGGTAGTGTATCGTCAACCGGCGACCAAATTTGACAGTAGGTAAGCCATGCTACCTCAAAATATTCAATTAGTCCATCGCAAACCACTCCATCAAAGTCTAAAGCCAAAATCGTGGGACTATTTGCTGTCATTGTTCTGAGGTGAAAAACTGCTTTTGTTAGTTTACCGCACCTTGATAGCCGGATATGTAGCGATTAACCTCTGAAATAGCAAATAAAAAATAAAATTATCAAAAAAAATTATCAAAAATAAAATTATTTTAAAGTTTTTCAGTAACCCTATGGAAATGGAGCAGAATATTGATGTATTAATATTATCAATAAGATATCAAGATGTAAATGGGGGCATCAAAACCATGCAAATCAAGCTAATTTCCGAAAATAAACTGACACAGGAGCCGGAAGAACAGGTTTTTAACCTGCCAGTAGCTATCGGACGAGACATAACTCAACTTCCTGCGGTTATCAATGGTGAAACGGTGTCTCCTGTAATTTTATTAGACTCTCATAAGCAAATTTCTCGCTTTCATGCTCAAATTACCTTAGAAAACAATCAGCTTTATGTAGAAGACAAGAGCGCCAATGGCACTCTTGTTAACGGTCAAAAGCTACTTAATCAACGTCGGACTTTAAACAGTGGGGAGAGACTGGGAATAGGTAACTACACCATTACCGTTATCCTCATTCCATCTGAGGATGAGAATGCTACCATTGTATTTGAGAGTAAGTCCACAATTTTTAACCCCCAATCTGAGATTATTCCTGTATCTAGGGTGCGGAAATTATCAGACTCTCAATCTTCCATCATTTTTAACCCTTATACGGATGCTTTAGAACAGCAAAATCCTAACGCTGTACCCATTCAAACAACCGGTTTTCCGTATAATTTCAACTTTTGGAATGCAGAAAAGGTTTCCCTAGAAGCTATTCGTCGCAGTGGTATTTTAGTCAGAGAAACAGAATATGTGGCCTGCGGGGGAGGAATGGGCAGTTTTGTTTGGGTGGATATGTTGAGAATTGCGGGAGTTAAACCGGAAAATATTAAAGTTTTGAGTGTTCAAGACAAACCTTATAAACGCTATGAAAGCCTACTGAAAAATTGTCAAATTCCCCGACATAAACGAATTCGTTCCGGTTCAGATTCCTGTCCTGATAATATTTGGGGCTGGCCAGGATATGCCTTAAGAGATGCTTGGAGATCCTTCTTTTCTGGACAAGTTGGTGCAGCTTTAGGATTTTTGTGGCAAGTTTTTGCTGAACCTGTTTATGCAGATACCTACACCCCCCGTGGACGAGATGTATTTGAGTCCATGGACCGGGAGAGCGATCGCATTAGTTGGGGTAAAATGTTAGAATATGGCAGTATTCGTAGTCTACGACAAACGGAAGACGGGCGTTATTGTATTGCCTATTCCACTTCCAACAAAGAAGACGGAAATCACCAATTTTTATTAGCTAAATATGTGCATCTCTGCACAGGTTATCCCGCAATCAAACTACTACCAGACCTGGAAAAATATCGTCAAGAATATCCCGAAGAAACAGGAAATTATAAAACAGTAGTTCAAGGTTATGAACCCCATGATCATATTTACCAACAATTAGAAAAAAAAGGCGGTACTATTGTCCTTCGGGGGTCGGGAATTGTAGCCTCACAAATATTAGAAAGGCTCTATGAAGCCCGAAAAATGAAAGATATTCGGGTAATTCATTTAAACCGAGAACCGCGCAAAGGTAATCAATTTGAGCAAGCTAAACGCTACGTAGAAAATGACTGGGAATTTCAACCTTTTAACTGGCCAAAAGGAACTTGGGGCGGTGATATGCGAACAATGCTAGAAGCCGCTGACCCGTTAAGACGACGGGAATTATTACAGGGTTGGGGGGGAACAACCACAGCTAGTCGCAAAAAATGGCGCGACATTGTTCGTCAAGGAATAGCCGACAAATGGTATGAAATTCGTTATGGTTTAGTCACCAAACTAGAACGTAATTCCCAAGGTCAAGTTGTTACTCATGTAGTCACTAACAAAGGTCAAAAAACCCTAACTGCTGATTTTGTGATTGACTGTACAGGATTGATTTCCGATCCTTTAGAAAGTCCATTTTTAAAAGACCTAATACTGCATTACGACCTAGATTTTAACCCAGAAGGACGTTTTCATGTAGAAAACAACTTTGAAATCAAAAAACTGCGAAATAATCGTTCTCGCATATATGGGGCAGGAATTATCACCTTAGGCGGTCCCTACGCCCCCGTAGACACATTTTTAGGACTACAATATGCTGCCCATCGTTCTATCGAGGCTTTGGCGGCTGTAAAAGCTCCAGGAGTCCGCTATATTCAGGGAATTTATTCCCTTTGGCAATGGCTAAAATGGGCATTGAATCAAAAGCCTTAATTTACACATATTATATAGCAGGGAACAGGGAACAGGGAACAGAGTTGAAAGTCCTTTGGTGTATAGTTTTTTAGGTAAATTCTGTATCTCATTCAAGTGCATACCGCTATAGGATAATAAGATCATTATGACTCCAACTTTATTCGGACGTTGGCAAACACGAATTTTTTTGTTAGCAACAGTGGGAATGTTAGTTTCTCTGCCTTTCTATTGGGGATATTTAGGCATTGCTTCCAACTTAGTTTACTTTTGGGTCGTCTTTTATGTAGGTTTATTTGGCATTGCTTGGGATGTCTTGTATGATTTTCTGCAAAAATATCTCTGGGACCATGACTGGCCCGGAATATTTCAACTTTATGCAGGAGTTATAGAAGGGGTATTTCTGGCTTTAATAATTGCCAATATCGGTTTACCTCATATTCCTAAAACCGAATTTGACTTAACCAGATTTATTCAACATTATGGGTTAGTTTGGTTAGCAGTTTATTTATCTGCTTGGGTAGTCATGCGGTTATTATTTCCCCGGTGGCGTTTTCGCGGTGGAGAATGGATTGGTAAATGGCCGAGAATTTCTTAATGACAATTTCTAACAAGACAATTCTTGCCACTTTTCCATCATTCCATTTAACATCTGTTCAAAAAATTTCCTCTTGAGGAAACCGGAATTTACCCCCCTTAGTCCCCTCCCCTTGATAACGGAGGAAACCGGAATCTAGTCCCCTCCCGTTGATAACGGAGGAAACTGGAATTTACCCCCCTCCCCTTGATAAAGGAGGAAACCGGAATCTAGTCCCCTCCCCTTGATAAGGGGAGGGTTAGGGTGGGGTAAGAACCTGATATTGTCCTAAAACAAATAAACATTTTTATGAATCACCAGAACTTTCTCGCTTTCATCACATCCTCAATATTCATGGTGGGATTAACTTTAGGTTGTCGTTCTCAAGCAACCACTACAACCCACATTCCCAGCCTTCAACCCGCTGCCAATGGTAATTTTGCTCCAAATGCTATTCAAGGGCAGAATACCCCTTTAAAGCTGGCTGCTAAAGTGTTCAATGTCCAAGACTCTTTTGTTTTAAAAGGTTTTGATGCTGTAGCCTATTTTCAACAACGAAAACCGATTCCAGGTAATGCTAATTTCACCTATAAATGGCAGGATGTAAATTGGCGATTTTCCACAGCCGAAAACCGCGACTTATTTATTAAAAACCCTGAAAAATACGCTCCTCAATATGGAGGATTTTGTGCTTGGGCTGTCAGTAGAGGATATACTGCACCTATTGACCCTAATGCCTGGAAAATTGTCAACGGTAAGCTGTACTTAAATGTTAATTTAGACACTCAAAAACGCTGGGAAAAAGACATTCCTGGAAATATTCAAAAAGCTGATCAAAATTGGCCTGGTATAGCCAAAAAAATTCGTCGTTAATGAGCATTAGTCCTACTTTAGTAGGACTTACGCACAAGTCACGGAATAATGAACCACGTTCGCGAAGCGTACCGAAGGCATAGGAACGAAGAGAACGAAGAAAAGAGGGTTTGAGAGATATTTTGCGTAAGTCCTGTTGAAGTTACAGTAGCACAAGCATCTTGCTTGTATTTTATTACTTTTCATGTCATCACAAACTCAAACTCATTGTAACTATTCCTATCATATTACAGTTCGCTGTAACAATAGAGAATTTCGCTTAACCCGTTTAGAATGTCGTCAAATATTTCTATATGTCATCAAAAAAGCCATAGAGAAATATAGTTTTAAACTCTATAGCCTCTGTATTATGAGTAATCATATTCATTATTTAATTGAACCACAAAAGGCAGAAGAAATACCCAAAATAATGCACTATATTAACTGGTATTCTGCTATGTGTTTTAATCGAATGTTAAACAGAACTGGACATTTTTGGGAGAAAAGATACCATAGTACAAGTTTTTCTAACAATGATATAACCAGAGCCTTAAATACTATCAGATATATTCATGCTAATCCCCAAGCTGCTGGTATGCAAAATGGTTTTTTCTATGATTTTAGTAATTATGGAGTTTATGAAAGGTTAGGTGATGATGGAATTACCACTTGGCACCCTGCTTTTTTAGCTTTAGGAGAAGATTTAGAGGAATGTAGTCGTAAATATAAAAAGTTCTGTCATCAATATAAATCCCAAGAGAAAAAAGCTAAGAAGTTTTATTGGGGGGATAAATTATTACCTAAATTAACAAATAAAAAAAAGAATGGTCATAAAAATCAGAAAAAAAGTCAACAGAAGCAAACAGATGAAGATGCTAAAAGATTATATGAACTTTGGCGAGAAAATAATCCTGAAATAGTCAAGATTGCGGAAAAGTTTATCTTTGCTAATTGCTACAATCCTCATCATGTTGGGGAGTTTCTGCAAAATTATTCTTATTATTGACAACCTATAAACTAGGTTTTTTAGGTGTTGTCTTATGCCTATTTAATCAATCATTTCTGTATCAGGTAATACTTTATCTATTTTTTGTGGTCGGGTTAAGCAACAGCGCAACCCGACGTTTAGGTTGGGTTTTGTACCTCAACCCAACCTAAAAGCCCGCTTAAGAGGCGACGCTGATGTTGGATTTTGTACCTCAACCCCAAACTACAAATTTACTACAGGTATACTACAAACTGACAGGTAATGAAATCGCCAAAGCCTAATAAATCGGTTGTTTATTTTTTGATAAGAAATACTTATAATCTTGTATAACGCTTATGGGTTATAGTCTAGAGAAGAGAAAAGTAGTCCACGGTACTCCCCTCGGACCCACCCAAGGCAGAAAAGGCAGGTGTCCTACAGGTGCATTTGTACTAAAGGTATAACTCTCGTAACTGAGCCATTCATTATTTTGTCTCCAACCAACGCGCGAGCCTAACTTCCAAAAAGTATCCCAGTCAGGTTCT
>NZ_KE384620.1:0-261 GCF_000426905.1 Dolichospermum circinale AWQC131C | reverse complement strand
TTGCTTTTGTACAGAAAAGCCAAATTTACCATTGCTATATTTTACCCATAATTGATCCATTTTTCGCAATTCCTGTCTGGGAAAATTTTTCACATCTTCAAGACTTAACCATCCTTCCTGTTCTCGTTTAGTTAACTTTAGCATCAAGTTCCAAGTTTCTAAATCTGCATCTCGCCATTTTCCTGTTTTCAACAATGTTTCTAAATTTTGAAATATGACAGGTGTAGGTTCATTTGTAGGACTAGGATTATTACGAGGGGT
>NZ_KE384619.1:44990-48992 GCF_000426905.1 Dolichospermum circinale AWQC131C | reverse complement strand
AATCTCATATAAATAACTTATATCCCTAGAACAAAATATCCAAATTATGTAATCAATCTTGTAATTTGAGAATTTGTGGTTATTATTTCCCTACTGCGGAGATTCATTTTGGAAATAATAATATTTTTTCATTCTTTACTTGAGTGCATAGTCCTATCAATAAATTTCGTGTATAATGTGTATAATCAAGATGCCCCCTGGGGGGATTATCAATTATGATATTGTGGAATAAGTAAAGTTTAGTAACAAATATTAGAAACTTTGATTAATCATACATTCTTCTCCTATACAGCTACTAACCCTACGCTAGATATTGATGATGGCGTTAAAAATACGTCTTTAATAAACTTTATATCTTCCCGACAAAATTGGTTAGTATTTGCAGCATCAGTATTTTTAGTATCAGTACCAGTGTTTGTGGAAGCACCACTAGTAAGATCATTTCCTGCGCTAAGTGTATTTTTAACAGGCTTTTTACTTTGGTTCAGTATGAGATTAATGTCAAGTTCACGAACCTATTTATGGGGAGATTTACTCTTTGGGTTTAGCTGGACTTGGTTGACAGGGGCAATTTATTGGGGTTGGTTAAGATATGAACCAATCTGGCATATACCCATAGAATCACTAGGATTACCCTTTGCTTTGTGGTGTTTACGCAAAAATTGGGGTAAAATCGGCAATTGGTTTTATTTAGGTTCTTTGCTAGGGACAGTTTTAACCGATATTTATTTTTATTTAGTAGATTTGATGCCCTATTGGCGACAAATTATGAGAACAACCCCGGCAGGAGCTTCACAAATCTTACAAAATGCCTTAGAACAAGTCGAAACACCCTGGGGAGAAGGCTGGGCTGTTATTCTGGCGCTGATACTGATGACAGTGGGAACAGTCTCTTTACTGAATAAACAATGCCATTGGTATGCCTTTGGAGGGGCAATTTTGAGTACAATTCTAGTAGACAGTCTATTCTTAATAGCAGCGGTTCTAGCGTGAAATTCCCATAACTGGGGAAAACACCCAAAAATAGGCGCGTAAGTGCTATGAGGAAAAATTTTTGGCAAAAGTCAAAGTCAACCAAATAGTAGTGAATATTGTGGATATTGATACGCTGTATATTAGTTCTTGATGACTGTTGTGCAAGATCCCAAGCTAAAACGAAGAAGCTAAACCATGAGAAAATCAGGATCAAGTTAGAATAGAAACTGCTCTAACAACCTGAAAATTCTGGCTTATGCCCTGCGGTTTATGGCTTGTGGCTGCAAATAATCAACAATTTAATTGCTGTTTGATAGAAAGAGGTAAAAAATCGTGAAAGGATTGGTGCGTTTATTCACTGTATTTACATTGTTGCTAGGTTGTTGGGGAATATTGGGAACTACCCAAACAGCCCAAGCTGTTAGTTTCAATAGCTTTGCAGGAAATCAGGTTCCTGTTTTAGCAGTTGCTCGCCAAAACAAAGCAGATGAGAAACTGGGAACGGACTTTGGTAAAAAAATTGATTTGAATAATACCAATATCGCTGCTTTCCAAAAGTATCCAGGACTATATCCCACCTTGGCTAAGAAAATTATCAAAAATGCTCCCTACAAAAAAGTAGAGGATGTATTAAATATCCCAAAATTGAGCGATAAACAAAAAACACTTTTGCAAGCCAATTTGGATAATTTCACCGTGACAGAATTTGAGCCTAACTTCAACGAAGGTGATGATCGCATTAACAACGGTATCTACAGATAACCCTAGTTGGTAATTGGTAATTGGTGATTGGTAGAGGTAAGAGGCAGGAAGTTTCATAGATTTCCCCATTACCCATGACCCATGACCAATTACCTATTACCCATGACCCAACCCATTACCTATTACCTATTACCTCACCTTGTCTGATATAGATATTCCTAACCAATTTGATGTTTTAGTAGTCGGTGCTGGTGCAGCAGGACTATATACAGCCCTATGTTTACCAGCATCCTTACAAGTCGGCTTAATTACTAAAGAAACAGTTTCCCTCTCTGCCAGTGATTGGGCGCAAGGTGGCATAGCCGCTGCCGTGTCCCCGGAAGATTCGCCCAAACTGCATATTGAAGACACCTTAAAAGCCGGGGCGGGTTTATGTGATCTGGATGCTGTAAAATTTTTAGCTGAACAAGCTCCCAGTTGTATTCAATCCCTAGTTAATTTAGGAGTCGCTTTTGATCGTCATGACAGTAACTTAGCATTAACCTTAGAAGCAGCCCATTCTCGTCCTCGCGTTCTCCATGCGGCTGATACCACTGGTAGAGAAGTTACAACTACCCTGAAAAATCAAGTTCTACGTCGTCAGAATATCACAGTAATTCAGCAAGCTTTGGCTTTGAATTTGTGGATAGAACCCCAAACCGGTCAATGTTTGGGAATTAGCCTATTTTATCACGGTAAAATTACCTGGGTGAGAGCCGGAGCAGTAATTTTAGCTACTGGTGGCGGTGGTCAAGTATTTGCCCAAACTACTAACCCAGAAGTAAGTACAGGTGATGGTGTGGCCATTGCTTGGCGGGCGGGGGCGATTCTTCGGGATTTAGAATTTGTCCAGTTTCATCCTACAGCCTTGAGTAAACCAGGACGTTTTCTCATTAGTGAAGCCGTGCGCGGTGAAGGGGCGTACCTTGTGGATGATACCGGACGACGTTTTGCTTTTGATTACCACCCAGCTGGGGAATTAGCGCCGCGAGACGTGGTGAGTCGAGCAATTTTTAGTCATTTACAAAATACCGCCTCTGACCCGGCTACAGCCCATGTTTGGTTAGATATGCGTCCTATTCCCCCTGAGAAAATTCGTCATCGTTTCCCCAATATCATCGCCGTTTGTCAACGTTGGGGCATTGATGTCTTTAATCAACCCATTCCCGTTTCTCCAGCCGCCCATTATTGGATGGGTGGTATTCTCACAGATGTGACTAATTCGACCAATATTCCCGGTTTATATGCTGTTGGGGAAACCGCTAGTACGGGGGTACATGGTGCAAATCGTTTAGCCAGTAATTCTCTTTTAGAGTGTATTGTCTTTGGGGCGCAAATGGCTAATCTTGATCATGAAAAATTGATAATTCAAAAACAGAAATCTGTTAACTTTATTAAAAATGGAAATTTTACAGTTAACCCGTCTGCAATTGATTGGGAAAATCAACCAGGACAATTAGCAGAAATTCGCCAAAATTTACCCCGTCTAGTCTGGAAAAGTGCGGGTATTTGTCGAGAAAAATCAAGTTTAGAAAATGCCATTTTGCAAATTTCATCCTGGCAAGAAGACTTTGCTGCTTTACCTTTAAGTCAATTATTATTAAGTTTACAGCCTAGACAATCAGTTAATTTTCAACAACCGAAAATTGAAAAAGAATTGCGGCTTTGGGCAGAAACTCGTAATTTATTAGATGTGGCCGAATTAATTCTCAAAAGTGCTGTTTTTAGAACTGAAAGCCGTGGTGGACATTATCGTTTAGATTATCCCCAAACTGATCCTAATTGGCAAGTGCATACTCTGGTGAAAAATCAGGAATGGGTAATGGGTAATAGCTGATATAGCTGGCGGAAGATGGGTTATATCCCATACTCCGCGCCCTGAACTGTCACAATCGGTTATTACGGAAATTAATTCCTATGGATAATTCCGAAAATTCAAAAAAACACTTGGGGAATGTGGGTTAGAAACATTACTACAACTATAATACAGCTTAAAAATCGTGTAAAACTCAGGATAGAGAAGTAATTAAACGATTTTGAATTTTAATATCCGTTCTTTCCTAATTTTCAAGAATTTTGCTTTGAATTTCCGATTAATTAGCATTTGTAAATAATTAGGTTCTGTGATAAATTCTATGTGTCATAGTACATAAATCAAAAAATACTAAAAATAAATTATACATTTTGTGTATAGAATGCGGACATTTTCTACTTTAAATGTCAAATTCCTGGATAATTTTCACAAGTACCTACTAAATTTCTATTTTTCCAATATCTTAAGATGAT
>NZ_KE384619.1:39007-44921 GCF_000426905.1 Dolichospermum circinale AWQC131C | reverse complement strand
GCGCAGAGAGTAAAAGTTTCATTTTTTTGATTTTCCAATTTCATACCTCAATTCAGCAACGCCAGGAATTATTATCCTGTTTAGCGATCGCACCTTTCCTTTATCATACCCTAATTCAGCAATGCCTGATTCCGAAACTTACTCACACTAATACTCAACAATACCACCACAAAACCAAGATTTGTACTTTTGTTTCCTTTTGTCACAAAAATGGCTTTGAACTTCATGGTTATGTAGCGGTAATTCAGGAATTACCGCTACTTTCCTTAACTATTCTCTACCAGAATGTGAACTTAATTTGTGATTGCTAGGAGTAGGAGAAACTTCACCGTGGGCTGTTCTTAACTTGGGTTTAGGACTACCGCCACCGTTACTACGTCTTTCATCGTTACCTTTACCTTCTTTTGACCAAGAAGAACGGCCTCTGCCGCCTCCAGAACCACGTAAGCCACCACCACGTTCGCTTTCCCGTTCTGAACCATCACCAACATCTATCCGGCGTTTGTTAATTCTGGGTTTGGGAGTTGGGCTTTCTTCTACAGGTAAATCCACTCCTGAGAGCAGCCAAGCGGGACGGGTTTGATCATAAGCGATTTGTAAAGCAGCCGCAGCGATCGCATGAGTATCATATTCTGCAATCATTTCGCTGATAATGGGCAAGAATGAAGCTAACCGTTCACCTGTTAAAGCTTCAGCTACTTGTCCTCTTAACTTCTGAATATGCTGGGCTTCAATCTGCGCTTTAGTAGGAATAGACAGAATTTGCCAAGTTTGGCGGTTATGGCGTTCAAAAGCCTGTTGTTTACGGCGTTCAAAAGCCTGAACCAAAGAAATGGCTGTTCCTTCTTTTCCAGCGCGACCCGTACGACCAATGCGGTGAACATAGGTTTCCACACTATCAGGTAAATCAAAGTTAATCACATGAGAAAGTTGATCAACATCTAAACCCCTAGCTGCAATATCAGTAGCTACTACCCAACGCACTTGACGGTTACGGAAGCGAATTAATAGACGTTCCCGCGCTTGTTGGGACAAATCACCATGATATTCATCGACACTATGACCAGCAGATTGCAACTGACTGGTTAATTCTGCGGCTGTGCGCCGGGTGCGAACAAAGATTAAAGCTGTTTCTGGGTCTTCCATTTCCAGAATTGGTTGTAAAGCCTTGGCTTTTGTCCAGTGACGGGGAATAATGTAAGCTACTTGATTAATCTTATTTGGTGCGGCTTTGGGTTGTTCAACGGTGACAGTTACCGGTGAGTTCAAAAATTTATTTACCAACATCCGAATTGATGGTGGCATTGTTGCAGAAAATAAGGCTGTTTGTCTTTCTTCTGGTGCTTGGGAAAGAATTCTTTCCACATCATCAATGAAGCCCATGCTTAACATTTCATCAGCTTCATCTAACACAAACCACCGTACTTGATCTAACTTCAAGCTACCACGATCTAATAAATCTATCACCCGTCCTGGTGTACCGACAACGATTTGCGCCCCCCGTCTGAGTTGCATAATTTGTCGGTCAATTGATTGACCACCATAAATGGCTGCTGCTTTCAAATAACTATTACCAATAAATTGGGAAATAGCCGCATGAACTTGAATTGCTAACTCACGAGTTGGAGTTAAAACTATTGCTTGTACAGCTTTTTGATCAGGATCTAACCGTTCTAAAATTGGTAAGGAGAAAGCTGCGGTTTTACCTGTTCCTGTTTGAGATTGACCGACTACATCCCGACCATTTAATAATTGAGGAATTGCTTGGGTTTGGATATTAGTAGGTGCAGAAAAACCAATGTTTTCTAACAGTTCAGCACGTTCTTGGGAAATGCCTAATTCTTGAAATGATAAGTTCATTAACTCTCCTAGATTTTATTGTGAATTTTTGATTTGTAAACCGATACTTATTTGTAAATTAAGTCTTATGCAACAGTAGATAGAGAACGAGATAATAATCTATCGCTATTGACAACTTGACCATAAAGGTCATAGGCATCGGCGCTTTGAATCGCTACTTTGACGATAGTTCCTAGCCTAGCCTCTCCTTTCACATAGACTTGACCATCAACTTCGGGAGAAAATCTACCAGAACGACCAATTAGTTCGCCCGTTTCGGGATTTTCTTGCTCAATGAGGACATCAACAATTTTGCCGATTTCCTGTTGATTTTTCTGCAAAGAAATTGGCTGTTGTAATGCCATTAGTTGATCACGGCGTGCTGCCATTATTTCTGCTGGAATTTGATGAGGTAGATTGTAGGCTGGAGTCCCTTCTTCTGGTGAAAAAGTAAAGACACCAACATGATCAAATTTATGTCGTTGTGTAAACTCTAATAAATGTTGAAAATGCTCCTGGGTTTCTCCCGGAAAACCAACTATAAATGTGGTTCTTAGCACTGCTGATGGTAGGGAAATTTTAATCCTTTCCATAATCTCATCATTGATCTGTCCTTGCCAAGGACGATTCATCGCCCGGAGAATTTCTGGGTGAGAATGTTGCAGGGGTAAATCTAAATATGGTAAACAGTTGGGGGTTTCTTGGATGGCCGCCATCACATCTGGTGTTAATCCGGTGGGATAGGCGTAGTGCATTCTCACCCAAGGTATATCTACTTTCCCTAAAGCCCGCAGCAATTCGGCTAATTTGGGTTTTCCGTAAATATCTAGGCCGTAATTGGTGGTGATTTGAGAAATGAGAATTATTTCTTTGACACCTTGATCTGCCAGTTGTTGGGCTTCGGCTACTATTGATTCAATGGTACGCGATCGCTGATTCCCTCGCAAATGGGGAATAATACAAAATGCACACCGATAATCACAGCCTTCGGCCACTCGCAGGTAAGCTACTCCTTCGGTTGTTGTCCGATAACGCGGTGTGGTTTCATCAGCGATATAATTCGGTTCGGCGGTAATTTCTTTAACTCTCTCCCCTTGTTCTACTCGCTCGATCACATCCACTATTTTGTGATAATCTCCTGTTCCCACTACCGCCACCGCTTCTGGCAATTCTTCCAATAATTGTTCTTGAAAGTGTTGGGCCATGCAGCCTGTAATGACGATTTTCTTATTAGCCTCCGCTAGTTCTACTAGGGTTTTTACTGATTCCTGTCGTGCTGCTTCAATAAAACTACAGGTATTAACAATTACGTAATCTGCTAATTCTTCGTTGCTATCTACACTATAGCCTGCGTTTACTAGCAGCCCTAACATATGTTCTGTATCAATGCGATTTTTCTCGCAGCCCAGGTGAGAAATGGCAACTGTTGGCTTTTCACCCATCATGTTCAATAAATGTTCCGTTTTTCTTTGCTAATTAACGTTCAAATTGGGTCGGGATATATAGATAAATAACTCCTACCCAACTACCCGTTACTAATTACCAGATTTTACCTGTATAATTAGCTACTTTAATTAGTAAATACAATCCCCCAACCTCTTCTATTTTACATATAGAGGCGGTGTCATGATCCTTCTACTAATTTGTTTCCCAGGGTAATCTTGAGCATCTTTGGGTAAGTCTGACACTCGTAATATTTTTTAACAATTCGCTTATTGGTATTTTAAATTACCGCAGCGTGGGCTTTGTTAATTTACCCATTGGGAAGCCGACCTAGAGGTCTGTTTTGAGAAGCCGCTACCCAACCGGGAAATCGCACTGGCGACCACGCCCATCAAGCAGTAATGCTACTCCGGCATTTACAATCAAATGACGGGAAGCTGCCTTGCATCTTGTGAGTGGCAAACTTCTCTTCTATCAGATTTTATCTTAACATATCTTAGGGAAGGTTGAAACTTAATTTCCATCTTGAGGAGGAGGTTGCAACCTGACCATGAAAAAACAGCTTAGGACTTACATACTATAGCAGGCAACAGGGAACAGAAAAACTGATGTTGCATAATGTCGGTATGAATTATGTTTCGCGCCAAGGCGCAAAGAGTAAGAGTTTGAGAATGTGCGAAGTAAATTAAAAACGTGGACTTATATCAGTTATTTAAAACCCGAACCCCAATTATTGGCGTAGTGCATTTGCTACCCTTACCTACTTCAGCCCGTTGGGGAGGTAGTCTCAAAGCAGTGATTGACCGCGCTGAACAAGAAGCCACAGCCCTTGCTAGTGGAGGGGTTGATGGGATTATTGTTGAGAATTTTTTTGATGCCCCATTTACCAAAAATCAAGTTGACCCGGCTGTTGTCAGTGCCATGACTGTGGTTGTACAACGTATACAGAACTTGGTTACTGTGCCTGTGGGATTAAATGTGTTACGCAATGATGGCAGAAGTGCGATCGCTGTTGCTAGTTGTGTTAATGCAAAATTTGTTCGCATTAATGTTCTTACAGGTGTAATGGCAACTGATCAAGGATTAATTGAAGGGGAAGCCCATCAATTACTACGGTATCGTCGAGAATTAGGATCTGACGTGAAAATTTTTGCTGATGTTTTAGTAAAACACGCCCGTCCGTTGAGTTCTCCTCATCTGACGGTTGCGGTAAAAGATACTATTGAAAGGGGTTTGGCTGATGCGGTAATTTTATCTGGTTGGGCTACTGGTAGTCCTCCTGATCAAGAAGATTTAGAACTAGCTAGTGCTGCGGCTGCTGGAACTCCCGTTTTTATTGGTAGTGGCGCAAGTTGGGAAAATGTTAGCACTCTCCTACAAGCAGCAGATGGGGTGATTGTTTCTAGTTCTCTCAAACGTCATGGTCAAATTCAGCAACCCATAGACCCCATTCGTGTCAGTCAATTTGTGGAAGCCGCCCGCAGACCTCTATTGTCTGAACTATGATGCTTTTGATTTGCTTGATTTAGATGATTAGAAGATTTCTAAACTAATTACCAATTACCAATCACTAATATTATGATTCGTCGTCGCTCTACTCCTAGTATTTATAAATGGTCGCGTCCAGCCATTGGAGCGATCTCCGGTTTTGGTATCCTGAATACAGGTTATCTCACTTTTGAAAAGCTCAACGGCAGCGCCCCGGTTTGCACTACACTAGAAAATGTTAAGGGTTGTGTAGATGTCCTCTCTAGTCCTTGGGCTACGGTTTTGGGTCAACCATTACCTATATTTGGTTTATTGGCATACATTGGGATGTTCATATTCGCTTTAGCTCCTTTGGCATTGAACTCAGGGGAAAATAACAAAAGTCGGAAACAACTAGAAAATGTGACTTGGTGGTTGCTGTTTATAGGAGCGATCTCTATGTCTGTTTTTAGTGGATACTTAATGTATGTACTAGCATTTGAACTCAAAGCTATTTGTCTTTACTGTATTGCTTCTGCCTTGTTTGCATTAACTATGTTAGTGTTAACCGTCATGGGTAGAGACTGGGAAGACATCGGACAACTTTTATTTACGGCTGTGATTGTGGCAATGGTGACGCTAATTGGAACTTTAGGAATTTATTCTCAAATAAATCCATCAGGTAGTATTACTGAATCAACTGATGGTAAACCTACAGCAATTACCTTTACGCCTAAAGAACAACCAAATCCTCAATTTGGCTGGGAAATTACCACTAAATCTGGAGAAGCCGAAATAGCCCTAGCCCAACATCTGGTTAAATCTGGTGCTAAGGAATATGTAGCCTATTGGTGTCCCCACTGTCACGAACAAAAGCTACTTTTCGGGAAAGAAGCTTATCAAATCATTAATGATAATTCTAAGGTAGAGTGCGCCAGCGATAGTCCCAAAGGAAAACCAGAATTATGTAAAGCCGCAAAAATTGAAAGTTTCCCAACTTGGATTATTAATGGTAAAAGCTATGGTGGAGTACAAAATCTAGAGGAATTAGCAAATATCACAGGTTATACAGGTCCGAAAAACTTTAAATATTTTCGCTAATGCAACTATTTATTGGGCATTGAACATTGGCAATTGTCCATGGGGAATAGGTAACAAGAACAGT
>NZ_KE384619.1:28500-38616 GCF_000426905.1 Dolichospermum circinale AWQC131C | reverse complement strand
TTTAGCCAAACGCGATAAATTAATTGCAGCGTTTAGATCCCTATCTATCTCAAAACCACAGTTAAGTACAGGGATTTGACATTTGAGATGGTGCATTACATTATAAATTATGCTATAATATGGTAAATATGTACTAAACAGCTACTCCTACCAAAAAATGTTTCCAGAAATGCAGCAAGAATGCCATTATATAAATGCTGTGTCGAATTAAGGTCTGGAGTCAGTTGATAGTCAGCGGAGGGATTATATGAGTCAAACACTGGAAATGCCAACGCTATATGCTCGTTTGTCAAAAATGGGTTTTCCACCAACATTCATTCAAGAGAAGGCTTTACCTGAGTGGTGGAATAGTGATTTGGAAAAAAATCCTGTTGCTGTAATGGAAGCAGCAGGTTATATTTCCAAGCGTCTAGGGTTAGATATAGCATCAGTGTTTAATCCCAATGTTCCCATAGAATTTAAAAAGGTTAATAGTTCTAAGTTCAAAAAAAGGCAAACTACTGATGAGCAGAGCCTATTAGTTGCTCAAAGGTTAGCAACACGCATAGCTGAGATGGCTGGATATGTTTCTAAATCGCCTTTTAAAGGAGTTGTCGCAGATGCTTCTGAAATTCGGAGAATTATTCTCAAAAATAATCCTTGGGTAGACCTTGATGGTCTTGTTAAATTTTGTTGGTCCTGTGGCATTCCAGTTATACATTTTTCTGATTTCCCTCCAAAAACTCCTAAAATGGATGGAATGGCTACACATTTAAATGGTCGCCCAATAATTGTAATTAGTTCAGGTTGGAAATTTTCTGCTCGTTTAGTTTTTGTTATTGCCCATGAACTGGGACATATTGTTTTTGGTCATGTTCAAGATGGAGTGTTAATTGATGAAAATATACTAGAGGAGATTACAGACCAAGAAGAGGAAGAAGCTAATAATTTTGCTGTGAAGCTGCTTTTTGGAGAAAATGAATATAGTTGGAGGCAAATGTCAAGTGCTGTAGATCTAGCACGCACTGCGCGCAAACTTGGTAATCAACATCAAGTAGACCCCGGCATAGTAGCTTTAAACTATGCTTGGCAAAAATCAAATTGGCCTATTGGAATGAGTGCATTAAAAATTATTGAACCTAAAGCCAATGCTTCTGCAAAAATTAATAAATTTCTTTCTGATAATTTACACTGGGAAGAATTGGACTCAGATAGCGAAGAATATCTTAGACTGGTAACAGGGTGTAATTTTGTCTAAGATAGGAGTGTATTCTTGTTAGTCTATTTAGTTGATAATGATGTCATTTTAGAACTGGCATCATACAATCTCTTTTGGGATATGATTACCAGTTTAAATACATCGCAGAAAGATATTAGAGTTCTACCTACAGCTTCAGATTTTTTTGGTGGCTCGTCTAGGTTAAGAAGAAAATATAAAGAGCAAAGTATTCAAAGTGCTAAATCCATAGCAGATAAATGCCAAAAAATTGATCAGGGATCAATTGATATTTCAGAATTACCATGCTTATATGTAGAAGGAATTGACTCTGGAGAAGCTTTGCTTGTTGCTGCAACAAAAGAGGAAGCTAATTTTTACATATTAACTAGTGACAGAAGATTTTTAAAAGCTCTATCAAATTCTAATTTAGCTAATATTAAACAGAGACTCTGTCAAAGGATAATTTAGAGCAATTGTTGATAAACTTGATTAGCAATGATAATGATTTTGATAAAATACGGCGCAGAATTATTAATTCTGATTTATGTAATCAAAATATTGCTGAAGTTTTTGCAGATGGTAAGCTGACAAAAAAAGAAACAGCCTTAGTAATTCTTGAAGACCGTGTAAAAGAGCTACGCTCTGTAACGGGAGATTTGCTGATTGACACTTTACCACCACCTGTTGAGGTAAAAACCCTAAATCCTTGATTGATATTAATCAAGTTAAAATCGCGCCACCCATTAACCGCGCATACCTATACTTTAACTCATCCTGCATTAACGGCCAACGGGCTAAACTTGCATCAATATCAATCACCTTTTCCGCTGCTTGTCGTGCTAACAGCAAAATATCCTCATCTTCCACCAAACTAGCTAAGGTAAAATCTGCTACACCTGATTGGCGAGTTCCCATCACTTCCCCCGGACCACGAAACCGCATATCCATTTCAGAGATAAAAAACCCATCTTGGGACTGTTCCAATACCTTTAAACGCTGTTGAGCATCCGCACTTCTTGTACTACTCATCAATAAACAGTAAGATTGCGCTGCACCTCGTCCGACACGCCCCCGTAATTGGTGTAATTGTGATAAACCGAATCTTTCCGCGTGTTCAATTAACATCACCGTAGCATTAGGCACGTCTACACCCACCTCAATCACAGTGGTAGAAACGATAATTTGAGTTTCATTATCGCGGAATTTGTGAATAGCTTCCTCCTTTTCCGCTGAAGTCATGCGTCCATGTAATAACCCAACTTGAAAATCAGGAAAAACGCTTTCTTGTAATTTTTGATGTTCCTCTACAGCGGAACGCAAATCTAATTTTTCCGACTCTTCTACCAAAGGTAAAACTACATAAACCTGTCTACCTTGGGCAACTTCTCGACGGATTAAATCATAAGCTTGGGTTCTTTGATGACCAGTCAATAAAGTGGTTTTAATTTGTTGTCTTCCTGGTGGTAATTCATCAATTTGACTAACATCTAAATCCCCATGTACCGTTAATGCCAAAGTGCGAGGAATAGGAGTTGCAGTCATTGTTAAAACATGAGGTTGTTCGCCTTTTTGTTGTAATTTTGCTCTTTGTTGTACCCCAAAACGATGCTGTTCATCTATTACCACTAAACCCAATCTTTGGAAATTAACTTTATCTTGAATTAAGGCATGAGTCCCAACTAATAAAGGTAATTCACCAGTTTCTAATTGAGCATGAATTTCTCGTCTTTTAGCTATTTTTGTCGAACCTGTTAATAATTCCACAGGCAAATGTAGCAGGTTAAACCAACTAACTAACTTACGATAATGCTGTTCTGCTAATACTTCCGTGGGAGCCATTAACGCTGCTTGATAACCTGATTGAATTGCGGCTAAAATAGCCATAACAGCAACAACAGTTTTACCTGAACCAACATCACCTTGAACTAAACGATTCATGGGTGCAGGTTTTTGTAAATCGGTGAGAATTTCATTAATAACTCGTTGCTGTGCGCCGGTAAATTTAAAAGGGAGAATTTTCTGGAATTTTTCTAATAATTTTCCTTTGGGTGTAAGAACAGCACCAGTTTGAATTGTTTTAGCTTGTTTCTGACGTTGTAATAAACCAACTTGTAAATAGAAAAATTCATCAAATACTAAGCGACGACGAGCAATTTTTAAAGAGTCACTATCTTTAGGAAAATGAATATTAGGAATAGCCTCTTTTAATTCCATTAAATCATATTTTTCTCGTAAACCTTTAGGCAAAGGATCTTTTAAATTAACAGCCGCTGTTAAAGCCGTCATTACAGCCTGTCTGACAGTATTAGCTACTACTCCCTCAGTTAAGCTGTAAATAGGCACAACTCGCCCAATAGTGAGAGAATCAATAGGATCTCCAGGATTTGCTAAAACTTCCAATTCTGGGTTATCCAAAGTTAAACCATATTTACCACCTTTGACTAACCCACAAGCCGCCAACATACTACCTACAGGATAGTTGCGTTTTAAAGTTTCCTGCCAACCACGACTAGTAAAACGCGCACCTGCAAAAAATCTGCTAACTTTAATTTGTCCCGTATTATCTTTGAGAATTAATTCTAAAATTGATAATTTTTTATTTTTAGGACTGGTAAAGAAATTAAACCTTTTCACCGTCGCTATGATAGTTACTGTTTCCCCACCCGTTAATTCACTAATATTTACCTGACGGGCATAATCAATATGATCACGAGGATAATAAAATAATAAATCACGGACGGTATGTAAATCTAATCGGGCTAAACTTTCAGCTTTTTTAATACCGATTTCTGGTAAAACGCTAAGTTTTTGATCAATTTTGGGGGCTAGTTTTTTACTGACTTCGGCAACAATTGGAGTGGTGGGATTTTGATTTTTAGAATTTTGACTTTTAAGTTCGTAAACTTTTGGGGGAGTTTTTGTTTCTAATTCTTCTTCTAATTGATTCAGATATTTTCTAACTTCTGCCACTAAATCTTTTTTTTCTGCTAATGCCAAATTTGGATAATTGGCAAATTGAATTGCTATTTCTTGCCAACGAGAACGTTCTTTTTGAGGTAAGCCCAGGGGAAATTTGCCAAAGGTTAAACTTAAAAATTCACTAAAGCGGTGTTGCTTACCTACTAAATCTATAAAGCCATTTTCCGCTTCAAATGCTAAGGCTTTATGCAATCTTATCCAATCAGGTGTTTTATTAGTCATTGGTCATTAGTTGTTGGTCATTGGTTATTAGTTATTACTTGTTGGTTATTTGTTAAGAGATAATATCATGTTCGGTTGAACACTTATCATATCTGTTGAGGCTGGTAATGGGTAATTGGTAATTGGGAAAAGGCAAGAGAATGATCAACTATATCGTAAGTGATTGGATCGTAAGTGATTGGACGGACATGATATCAGAAATGATTGAGTTTTGAAAAATAGATTTTCTTGATAGAAATGCTCATATATTGTTATTCCCCTACAGGCTGACTAATCCTCGAACCAACTAGCACGCCAAGCAGCTTCAGCTTCAGCAATCTTCAGTTCTTTTTGTCTTTTTTGATACTCACGTCCTAATTTACTCAGTTGCATTAAAATATTACGAATTCCTTTGCGCTCTGTCAATAGTGTCACATCAGCAAATTCTATTTCTTCGAGTCGCAAGTGAATAGCCATAATCTGAGTGATAGAATCTTCCGCATCTTCGTGATCACTAATTTCTATAACTAAGTTTAATATATTGGGAAAGCTGGGCATCATATCACTAGAAGATTCTGAAGCAGCAGTTGCAGCGGCTAAAATCGCTTCTGGTAATTTTTTGGGTAAAACCCCTGTTTTTTGGATGAGAATATTAGCCCTTTGGGAGACTTTTTTTAAAGTTTCTTCAATTCCTTGTTCTATATCTTGTTGCCATTGTACCAGTTCTATAGGATTAGAAGGATCTAAAGCTTGAGGCTGTTGTTGATTTTCTTCTTGTTCCTCCTTTTCTTCTTGTTCGTCTTCTTCCTCAGTTTCTAAAATTACTTCTGTTTGGGTAACTTGTAGAGGGTGAATATAACTAATTAATTTCTGGGCAGCTTGTTGACTTAATTGACGAATACCTTGTTGTAATTTTTGCCGCTGATTTAGTGATAAGTTAAGAAATTCATCAGGATATCCTTGGGTACACAAGTAATAACTGGCTAAAATCAATTGTTTTTGTAAAGCCAGTCCCAAAGTATCTATATATCTAGCATAAGCTAAATTGAGTTGTTGAGCGATCGCTCTGGTCGCCTCTTTTAATGCAATAATGTCTTTTTCTATCCGTTCAATTGCTCTGGCCATAATTTTAGACTGGTAATAGTCCTTTCTGTGTTGTCCATTGTCAATGATCAATCAAATGCCCCCTACTACGTTTTCTGATAAAATACAGGCCACGTAGAACACGCTGGCCTGTAAATAGAAATAGTCATGAGTCAGAACTAAAAGTCTATCATTAACAGCAATCCATTAAGTATATCTTCTTAACATCTGACCACTGACCAATGATGAAATTACTTAGCACCCATTTGGGCAGCAACTTCTTCAGCAAAGCTAATTTCTTTCTTTTCAATGCCTTCACCCAGGACATAGCGAACAAAGCGACTAACTTGTACTTTTTCGCCAATTTTAGATTTTACTTGCTTTACCAAATCTTCTACCAAAATACTCTGATCACGAATATAAGGTTGATCTAGTAAAGTCATTTCTTTCAGGCGCTTTTCAATTCTACCTTGAACAATCTTTTCCCTAATGTTCTCTGGTTTGTTAGCCAAGTCGTCCTTACCCATTTCGATGTCTTTTTCTTTTTGGACAATTTCGGCAGGAATTTTGTCTACGCTGACATATTCTACATTGGGACAAGCAGCAACTTGCATGGCTGCATTTTTGGCCAAACCCTGGAACTCTTCATTAGCAACTGTTGAAGCAGTCTCAGCGGTTAATTCCAACAATACACCAACACGACCACCAGTGTGAATGTAGCTGTCTGCTACTCCTGGTGTGCCATTAGCAAGAGAGAAATTAACAAACCGCCGTACTTGAATATTTTCCCCAAGGGTAGCAATTGTTTCTTTGATAAATTCCTCAACAATAACGCCGGGATTTTCCATATAGGGTTGAGCCAATAAAGACTCAATACTATCCGCAGTCGCAGCTTGTTGAGCCAAGTTCTTCACTAAGGATTTAAAAGCCTCATTCCGGGCAACAAAGTCCGTTTGACAGTTTACCTCTATGAGTACACCTACCTGACCACCAGGCTGAATATAGGTATCTACCAGACCTTCTGCGGCAATACGATTACTACCTTTGTCGGCCTTAGCAATACCTTTTTGCCGTAGCCAGGTTATGGCAGCCTCGATATTACCATCATTTTCATTCAGCGCCTTTTTGCAGTCCATCATGCCAGCACCGGTTTTTTGGCGTAGCTCTTGGACGAGTTTTGCAGATATTTCCGCCATGTTGCCTCAATTCCTAACTTGACAGATACAAATATTAATTAAGATTCTAAGATGATCAGGACTCATCTTAGAATCTTTAAATCCTGATTACAGATGTTTATTCTTCGTCTGATGAGTCGCTCAGATCACTTTCGTCGTATTCGTCAGTGTAATCTTCGTAATCTTCGTAATCTTCTTCTACTTCTAGTTGACCGTGACGACCTTCATAAATAGCATCTGCTAATTTACCAACAATTAGCTTAATGGATCTAATTGCGTCATCATTGGCTGGGATAGGAATATCCACAACGTCTGGGTCACAGTTTGTATCCAACATGGACACAATGGGAATACCCAATTTTTCGCATTCTTGAACTGCGTTATATTCCCGTTTCTGATCAACAATGATCACAATATCCGGGACTTTCCGCATATTTTTAATACCGCCCAGGTATTTTTGTAGCTTCGTCATTTCCCGACGCAGCATGGAAGCTTCTTTCTTGGGTAATAAATCCAGTGCGCCCGTTTCTTCTCTCCGTTCTAAATCTTTGAGACGTTCTGCTCTGGTTTTAATTGTTGCCCAATTTGTCAGCATTCCCCCCAACCAACGTTGGTTAATATAGTGAGAACCACAACGCAGAGCCTCTTGAGCAATAATTCCTGCTGCTTGGCGCTTAGTTCCCACAAACAGGAATTTTTTACCTTGCTCTGCTTGAGTCCGCATATAATTATAGGCGTTATCCATCAACTGGGCTGTTTGCACCAAGTCTATGATATGTACACCATTGCGTGAGGTGTAAATATAAGGAGCCATTTTCGGGTTCCAACGTCGGGTTTGATGACCGAAGTGAACACCAGACTCCATCAACTGAGCCAAGGAAACTACTGGCATATTTTGTTACTCCTATTCGGGTTAAACCTCCACCCAGGTGCATTTCTTAAATTTAGAAACACCCGAATTCCTGGATGTGCGGAATTTTTGACAACTGTACTAGGGTAACACAAATATATTCACTTTACCACTGAATCTAGATTTTTTGTGAAGGTCAAGATTTTTATTAGTTGTCACACAGCTATATTTACTAGTTCCCAGACTCCGGCTGGGAACTAGACTTTGAGGCTCTGCCGCCAATAGAGAATAAAGACTGCATTTCATTTGTATAATTATGGCGGGCAGGATGCCCGCACCACAAGATTTAGTTATCTGAGGATTGTACAATTTAGCTGCTTTTTCCCTGCTTAGGAGAGTTGACAATTGATTTAAAATATGTTATCGTTATAATGATGAGGAAGAACTATCTATAATAAATAATATAGATGAGGTAGAGATCCATGACGGGGGTTAATTAACAGTTGCTCTTCTCTGGTAATAATAGAAATTGCGGGTTTTGGAGATATATAAGAAAATGAATAAGCTACGGGTGGGTTTGCTATTTGGTGGACGTTCTGGGGAACATGAAGTTTCAATAATTTCTGCAAGGGCGATCGCTCAAGGTCTAAAATTAGAAGAAAATGCTAATAAATACGAAATTTTGCCTTTTTATATCCAAAAAGATGGAGTTTGGCAATCTGGAGTAATCGCGCAGCAAGTTTTAGAATCTGGTGTTCCCCAAGAAATCCTCTCTACAACCCCTAATTTATGGCAATTCCCACCCGAAACCGCACAAGTTGAGCTTTGGTTTCCCATTCTTCATGGCCCGAATGGAGAAGACGGGACAATACAGGGTTTATTAACCCTAACACAAGTCCCCTTTGTCGGTTCTGGGGTATTGGGTTCAGCAACGGGAATGGATAAAATTGCCATGAAAATGGCCTTTGCTCAAGCGGGATTACCTCAAGTCAAATATAAAACTGTCACAAGAGCACAAATTTGGTCAAATCCTTGTGTATTTCCAAAATTATGTGATGAAATTGAGGCCGCATTAGGCTATCCTTGTTTTGTCAAACCTGCTAATCTAGGTTCATCAGTGGGAATTGCTAAAGTGCGATCGCGTCAAGAATTAGAGGTAGCATTAGATAATGCTGCTACCTATGATAGACGTATTATCGTCGAAGCTGGAGTTGTCGCAAGAGAAGTTGAATGTGCTGTTTTAGGTAATGATCACCCGAAAGCGTCAGTCATAGGTGAAATTACTTTCGATAGTGATTTCTACGACTACGAAACCAAATATACACCGGGAAAAGCGGATTTATTTATCCCCGCAAATTTACCAGAGGTAGTAGCACAGCAAATTCAAGAAATGGCCTTACAAGCTTTTGCTGCTGTTGATGGTGCTGGTTTATCTAGGGTAGACTTTTTCTATGTGGAAACTACGGGAGAAATTTTCATCAATGAAATTAATACCTTACCAGGGTTTACCTCCACAAGTATGTATCCCCAACTCTGGGCTAATACTGGTATACCATTTGCCCAATTAGTAGATCAATTGATTCAACTAGCAATTGAAAGACATTCTCCAGTTAATTAACAAAAACTAGTAAGGGGAAAATACTTAGTTATTATTTATTTTCCTCTTGTTTTGACTATGATTTGTGTAATTGAGATGAAGGTGAAATTGATAGATAAAAACTATAGGAAATATAGTGATAAAATACCCTTGGATTTGGTTCTTGAGCTTATTTCTCGTTCCTATAGGAATGACGATTTTTGCCTATCAGCAACTGAGTTATGTTGGTTACGTGCCAGAGAAAACACAGGAAAAATCCCCATTTTTGGCGATTCAGAAATCCCCTATTGCCACATTTTCCGATGGTAGTAATTCTATACCTCTATGGTTGGTAATAGCGATCGCTGCTTGTTGTGCTGCGGGTTCTTTTGTAATTTTTTACTCACTTCAAACTTCCAGAGAGATACAAAAAACCACTCAACGCACTCGCAACAGTCAAAAATTGTCCCCTCAAAAACGTCATAAATCTAGAAATTCCTCCTCTTGATCATCTGATAGCAAAAATCCGCTATAATTTTCCCACCGGAGAAAATCCCATACCCCCCATTAACTTGTTGAATATATGTCAACACAGTGCTGAAAACTTGAAAATATAAGACTTTTGAGAAAGTGCCAACTTGGCAACCAAGTTTTAATCACATAAGTTAGATTGATTCCAGATAAAGAAATTCAATATTGTGGTTATTAAAGACTACTAAATATTGATTTTTTTATAGAACACCATAGTTTATACTAACATTTTTTAGCATAAATAACAATGATTTGTAGATAATTAATTTGGCATTTATTGACTCAAAAATAATAATAATCAGGTTTAACATTTACTGCAATGGGAATCTAATCACCCCCTATAAACACTGTCTTTATTATATCAAAACCCCCTAAATAACTGACAGTATTTATATATTCCTGAACGCTACAGCAGTAAATGTAGAGTGGGAGATTTTAGGCTTTTGGTATGCCTCTTCCCACTCTCTTTTTATTTATAGTGATTAGTTGTTGGTTATTCATTGTCAATTAGTAATTAGTTAGT